>JALZLQ010000181.1 GCA_030858605.1 Chloroflexota bacterium | reverse complement strand
CGCACGGTGCGCGAGCTGGTCGAGATCGAGAACAGCGATCCCCGGCGCGGCATCGGTCACGAGAAGGTGCTCACGCGGATCCGCGTCGACCAGGCGGCTGAGGAGCTGGTCCGGAAGCAGGGCTACGGCATGGACGACGTGCCGCCGGACGGGACTCGCGTCCAGCTCGCACTGACCGGCAACATGTCCACCGGCGGCACGGCCATCGACCGCACCATGGAGGCGCATCCGGAGAACGTGGAGATCGCCGAGACGGCGGCGCGCATCGTGGGGCTGGACATCGCGGGCATCGACTTCATGGTCCCCGACATCGCCATCCCGGTGCGCGAGCAGGGCGGCGCCATCGTGGAGGTCAACGCGGCGCCCGGCTTCCGGATGCACTCCAACCCCACCGAAGGAGAGCCGCAGTTCGTGGCGCGGCCGGTCCTGGACCTGCTCTTCCCGCGCGGCTCCGACGCGCGCATCCCGATCATCGCCGTGACCGGGACCAACGGCAAGACGACCACCGTCCGGATGATCGCGCACATCCTGAAGCTGATGGGCCGGCGGGTGGGCATGACCACCACGGATGGCATCGTCATCGATGGTCGCCTCACAAAGAAGGGCGACATGTCGGGCCCCAAATCGGCGCAGATGGTGCTCCAGAACCCGGTCGTGGACACGGCCGTCTTCGAGGTCGCACGGGGCGGCATCCTGCGCGAGGGCCTGGGTTACGACCGCAATGACGTGGCCGTGGTGACAAATGTGACCGGCGACCACTTGGGGCTGCACGGCATCGACACGCTGCCCAAGCTGGCCAAGGTCAAGGGCGTGCTGGTGGATGCAGTGCCCCGCTCCGGCATGGCCGTGCTCAATGCGGACGAGACGCTGGTGGCGCGCATGGGCCGCCACTCGTCCGGCAAGGTGCTCTTCTTCTCGATGCAGACGAGCAAGGGCGAGGAGGGTTTCGACCGGGCGGAGAACCACGCGGCGCGTGGCGGCGCGGCCATGATGCTCCAGCAGACCGACGACGGCGAGCTGATGGTGCTTCGCCAGGGCAGCCGGACCATGCCCCTCATCTACACCCACCTGATACCTGCCACCTTCGGGGGCCGGGCGCGGATGAACGTGGCCAACGCGCTGGCAGCGGCCGGTGCGGCCTGGGCCGCGGGCGCTCACCTGCACGACATCCGCCAGGGCCTGCGCACATTCAGCACGTCCTTCTTCCAGGCACCCGGACGCTTGAATGAGGTCGACATCGGCGGTTTCAAGGTCTACATCGACTACTGCCACAACGTGGACGGCATGCGTCGCCTGACCGAGTTCGTCGATCTCAGCATGACCGCCTCAGGGAACGGGGACGGCGGCCGCCAGAATCGGGCCATCGGTGTCATCGGCATCCCGGGCGATCGGCGCGACGATGATCAGCGCGAGTACGGGCGGCTGGCGGCGGCCTCGTTCGATGAGCTGTATGTGCGGGAGGATGCCAATCTCCGCGGCCGCGCACCGGGTGAGGCGGCAGCCAACGTGTTGCTCGGTGTGCGCGAAGCGCAGGAAGCGGGGCAGGCACGGGCCGTGCGTGCGGAGCCCGTGCTCCTGGAGATCGAGGCGGCACGCGTAGGCATGCGCGCGGCCAAGCTAGGCGACGTGGTGGTGGTCTGCGCAGACGACGCGGCGGCGGTCTACCGCGAGGCGATGTCCTTCGATCGCGGCCCGCGCCAGTCCTCGGCCTTCACCTATCCCGGCGAGTCTTCCGTGCCGGAGGGCTGAGAGGCGAGAGTGCCCGCCCAGCGAACCAGTCGACGTCACTGACCGCAACGGCCCCCAGCTCAGCCAGGACGCCGCTCACCTCGGCGCGATGTGTGTGGCACATCAGGACCACGACCGCGGGCCCCGGAGCAGACGCTCTTCGCCCTTCGTCGGTCAGCGCAGCACGCAACGCCCCGGGCTCATCGTCGTGGATCGGGATGCCGGTCGCGTCCGCGCCGCCCGCCATCATGCCCGCCCGGATCTCGCCCATCACCGACTCGCGCGTCCGCCCACGAAGGTAGTGGAGAGTCTCCTTCAAGGCGAGCTCATCGCTATGTTCGGCGGCCAGCTTGCCGATGGCACGCAGCGAGTCGTCGGGCCGGTCGCCGGCGGTCCCGATGATGGCCACCACGGGCACCCGCCGCTCACCCTTCGCCCCCACGAGGCCGTCGACCAGCTCGAGGATGACCGCCAGGCCCGCTTCGTTGTGGGCGAAGTCGACGATCACCAGCCGCTCACCCAGGCGGTACAGGTTGAGGCGTCCGGGGGCCTGCTCCATGGACGGGCGAAAGTCGCGCAGCCCGGCGGCCACGTCCTTGAGTGAGGCACCCAGCGCGCGAGCGGCCCCGGCCGCCGCGAGGGCGTTGGCGATGTTGTGGCGGGCCAGGCCGCCTACCGTGGCCGGTATCTCGGCAGCCTTCACGATGCGCCGCCGCCTGGAGCCTTCGACCTCGACCAGGGAACCGTCCTCGAGGACCATCGCAATGCCCCCTCGCGCGGTGTGGCGGCGGACGCGGGGATGGGCAGGATCGAGGGAGAAGAAGC
>JALZLQ010000161.1 GCA_030858605.1 Chloroflexota bacterium | reverse complement strand
GCTCGGCTTGGATGATGGTTGGCGGTTCGTGGCGCGCTCGTCCGCCTCGGGCGGTGGGGTCGCCAAGGCACGCCAGCCGGGCATCGATGCCCGTAGCTCGGGGAAGTGGCTAGCCATCGGCTGGGTCTCGACTCGATCTCCGAGATCGGGAGCCGTCGAGGTCAGCATCGACGGCATCCCTGAGCCGCTGGTCGACCTGGCCGCCGCCACGAAGCAGGAGAGGCGCCTCGTCTTCAGCCAGAGCTGGGCGGAAGCGGAGCTGCGCGAGGTGGTCATCCGGGTCGTGGAGACGCCCGATCGTCCACGCGTCGAGTTCGACGCACTGGTGGTCCTGGCACCGGTTCCCTGACCGGCCGTCCTCAGGCAGCGGCGGCGACAGACTGGCGGATGATGGCTACGGCGTCGTCCACCTCCCCGGGCGTGGTGACCAGGGGCGGGATGATGCGCACGACCTGGCCCCAGGAGCCGGCCGACAGGAGCAGCAATCGCCGCTTGAGAGCCTCTGCCAGCACCCGCTTGACGCGTGCCGGATCCGGAGCGCGATGGTCGTCGCCGTCAAGTGACACGAACTCGAGCGCCACCATGCAGCCGAGTCCGCGCACGTCGCCCACGTGCGGGACCTCCTCCGCCAGCGAGCGCAGGCCGGCCAGCAATCGCCTGCCCCGCTCGGCGGCGTTCGCCACGAGCCCCTCGTCCTCCATCACGTCCAGCGTGGCATTGGCCGCTGCGCAGGAGACGACGTTGCCGCCATAGGTCCCGCCGTGGGAGCCGGGGGTCCAGCGATCGAGCAGCTCCCGCTGGGCGAGGATGCCCGACAAGGGCAGGCCGGACGCGATGCCCTTGGCTATCACCACGATGTCAGGCACTACCCCCCAGTGCTCCACGGCGAACATGCGACCGGTTCGGCCGTAGCCGGTCTGTATCTCATCGGCGATGAGCAGCATGCCGTGTTCGTGCGTGATCTCGCGGAGTCGCGGCAGGAATGTCGGTGGAGGCACCACGTAGCCGCCTTCGCCGAGGACCGGTTCCACGATGACCGCGGCGACCTGTCGCGGATCGACCATCTGCGCGAAAAGCAGCTGCAGTTGGGCCTCCCAATCGCAAGTGCAGGCTTCTGGGGCGTGCGGTCCGGCGGCCGCGCGGTAGCAGTAGGGGTAGCTGGCGTGGTAGACCGATCCGGGCAGCGGCTCGAAAGCACCACGGACCGTGACGCGCGAGCTGGTGAGGGCCATGGTCTGCGCCGTGCGGCCATGGAACGCTCCCCGAAAAGCGATGATCCCCGGCCGATCAGTGGCGACCCGGGCGAGCTTCACGGCTGCCTCGATCGCCTCGGCGCCGCTGTTGGAGAGGAACGCGCCCCAACCCTCCCCGGGCATCAGGCGCGACAGGCGCTCGTGCAGCCTCAGTCCTTGTTCGTGGTACACGATGTTCTGCTGTCCGTGTAGCAGCCGCGAGGCCTGGTCCGCCACCGCCCGCGCGACGCGCGGGTGAGCGTGACCGGTATTCGTCACGCCGATGCCCGAGGTGTAGTCCAGGTAGCGCTCGCCGTCCGTGGTGATGAGCCAGGAACCTTCGCCACGGTCTATCAGCAGGTCCGTGTAGCGAGCCCAGACGGCTGGCACGACGGAATGGTCGGGCGCCTTCACGGGCCGGGTCTCGAGAGTGGTCACGGGCGCGCTCCTTCCACTTCCGCGGCTTCCACCGGATCGGGCCGCTGACGCTTCTGGAGGATCGTCGAGAGCACGACCATGCCCACAGCCACCAGGAAGATGATGGTGCCCACCACGTTGACCTGCACGGGGATCCCACGCTGCTGGGAGCCATAGATGTACAGCGGGAACGTCGACGCCTGGCCGGAGGTGAAGACGGTGATGACGTAGTCGTCGATGGACAGGCTGAAGGCCAGCAGGGCGGCGGCCATGACGCCCGGCAGGATGAGCGGGAAGGTCACCCGCCAGAACGTGGTCCACTCGTTGGCGCCCAGGTCCATGGCGGCTTCCTCGAGGTGGCGTGGAAAGCCCTGGAGGCGGGCTCGCATGGTCACCACCACGTAGCTGATGTTGAACATGATGTGGGCGATCAGGACCGTGTGGAACCCGAGCGGAAAGAAGGTCCCGTCAGGGACGAACGCGTACTGCGTGGTCGCCAGGAATAGCGTCAGCAGCGAGACCCCCAGCACGATCTCCGGCGTCGACATGGGTAGGAAGATCAACAGGTTGATGGACGACCGGCCCCGGAAACGGTGACGGACCAGGGCCAGGCCGATGAGGACGCCCAGGATGGTCGCAGCCAGGGTCGCGAAGAGGGCCACCAGCAGGCTGGTCGTGACGGCCTCGGCCAGCCCGGGCTGCCCGAGCGGATCGAACCACGACTCGAGGGAGAAGCCACGCCAGCTGATGTTCGAGCGCCCGCTGGGGTCGTTGAAGCTGAACAGGATCATGACCAGCATCGGCAGCGCCAGGTAGAGCACCGCCAGGAACACGTACACCGGCAGCAGCCAGCGATCCAGGACTCGGGCCAGGCGTCTCACGATCGGTCGCCAGGCAAACGCCGGCCCGGGTCACCCAGCCGCGCGCCCGGCCTCAACTGCTGCCTCCGGTCAGTTCCTCGGTGCCCACCAGGCGCGCGTAGACGAAGACGCCTACCAGGATGGCGGCCATCAGGATGAATGAGAGGGCGGCGCCGGTGGGGTAGTCACTGACGCGCAGGAAGCGTGCCTGGATGACGTTGCCGATCATCTGTGACTGAGGGCTGCCCAGGAGTTCGGCGTTGACGAAGTCGCCCACCGCCGGGATGAACGTGAGCAGTGACCCCGCGAACACGCCGGGCACTGCCAGGGGCAACGTCACGCGTCGGAATCGCTGCCACGTGCCGGCGTACAGGTCCTCGGCAGCCTCCATCAGGTTGGGCGGGATCTTTTCCAGCGCCACGTACAGCGGCAGGGTCATGAAGGGCAGGAAGTTGTAGGTGATGCCGGCGATCACGGCGCTGGGCGTGGCCGTAAGCCGGAACTCGTGGGGCAAGAGACCCAGGTCCTTGAGTGGCCCAAGGGCCAGGCCCTGGTCCGCGAAGATGATGCGCCAGGACAGCGTGCGCAACAGGAAGCTGGTGAAGAACGGTGCGATCACCAGGAAAAGCAAAAGGCTCTTGTAGCGGCCTCCCCTGAAGGCGATGAAGTAGGCCAGCGGGAAGCCGATGATGAAGGTCAGGAGCGTGGCGACGCCGCCGTACAGCAGAGAGCGCGCGAAGTGGTCGCTGTACTGGGCCATCGCCTGGGGGTAGATGCCGAAGTTGAAGGTGAGCTGGTAGCCGCCTTCGGCCGTTCCGGTCCACAGTGAGACCAGGAACATCTGGAGGGTGGGGTACACGTAGAAGATGGCCAGGTAGGCGATGCCTGGCGCGAGCAGCAGGTAAGCCGTGGCGGTCGGGTGCCGCCGGACCCAGCTCACGAGCGGTCGATCAGTTTGGACTCCTCACAGGCCGATCGCGTCGGCAAAGGCTCCTTCCCATGACTGGGCGGTGTCCAGGTCCGTGGACACGAAGGCGTGCAGTCTGGCCAGCATCTCCGGAGTGGGGAAGATGAGCGTGTTCTCCGCCAGCTCCGGGTCGAGGGCCAGCATCTCGGCATCGGCGCCCTTCACGGGGCAGACGTAGTTGACCCACGCCTCGACGATGGCGGCGATCTCCGGGCGGTAGTAGAA
>JALZLQ010000149.1 GCA_030858605.1 Chloroflexota bacterium | reverse complement strand
GCCCGGGTGACCGGCTGTGACGCCGAAGGAAGAGCGCGCACTGCGAATGCAGCTCATGGAGCGCGACGTTCAGCTCGCCTTGAAAGAGAAGGAGATCGGCCGCCTCGAAGCCCGCTACAAGGCGCTCTATGAGCTTCTCAGGGTGACCGTGGACGCCTCTAGGAGCATTGCGGATGATGTTGTGGCGATCCTTGAGGACGCCGACCATCCTGCTCAAGCTGCGACTGCCGCCAAGGTCGAGAGGGCAAACTCACTCGCGCACCGGGCCAGGGCTCTCCGCGCTCAGGGCCGGTCAATCCCGGAAATCGCGCGAGCGCTGGACCGCTCCGAGCGTCAGGTGTCGCGGTACTTCCCCCGTGACACATCGTCGAAGAGTCACTGACACACCGTCGCAACGTCAAGTTCCCCATGACGGTGCCCCGCCGTAGCGTCAGCGCATGGCGATCGATCGAGCGCAGCAGGCTAAGTGGGGACGCATCGGCGGGCTCCGACTAGCAGCGACGCGCGACCCGAAGCTCTACACCGCGCCCGCTCGTGAGGCGTTCCTGGCTGGCTTCAACGAGGGTCACTCGTGCCGGCTGTGCGGGACCGTCTCCATGCCCCTTGGGCTCTCCGAGTCCGAGGTGGAGCGTCGCACACTTGCGATCCGACGGGAGCACTTCGCGCGCCTGGCGATCGCCTCTAGTCGAGCCCGCAGCAAGGGAAAGGCTCCGGGTGTCTCAGCACGCCCCGGAGCCCCGTCAGCGGCACCAGTCGCCGGCGCCTCGCAGCCTACCACCACGGAGCACCACCGTGACCACTCAAAGTCCAGAGCCGCTTAGACCACGCCCCGTCCCCCATCCCGGCTCCTGTGGGGAGAGGGTCGATCCGCCGTGCGGTAGTCGCGCCCTGAGCCCGTACAAGTCCGCGGAGAGGCTGCCCAACCTTGTGGTCCTGTGCCACGAGTGCGGCCTGTCCTGGCGCCCCACTGCGCCCATCTGGTGCGGTCGTGGTCGAAGGAGCGCGGCATGAGCCCCTCCATGCTCGACCGACCCTGGACTACCGACGAACAGGCCAAGGTGGACTCCACGGCTCGGCTCGGCGCGCCCATGGAGGTCCAGCGGGCACCGATGCCCGAGGTACCCGAAGCGGAGCAACGAAAGCTCGCGAGGATGATGGTCGATGGCCTAGAGGACCATGACGGGCGAGCCGTGGTGGTCTCCCTGGCGACGGTCTCCACCGAACGAGTGGAGTGGCTCTGGCTCCACCGTGTGCCACGCTCCAAGCTGACCGTCCTGGACGGTGATCCCGGACTCGGCAAGAGCACGGTCACGCTCGACCTGGCCGCCCGCGTCTCCACCGGCCGTTCGATGCCCGAGAGCAGCCTGGAGCATGAGCCCGCGGGCGTGGTCATCCTCTCCGCTGAGGATGGGCTGGGCGACACCATCCGCCCACGTCTGGAGGCGGCCGGTGCCGACCTCTCCCGCATCGTGGCGCTGACCGGCGTCCGCACCGCCGATGGTGAGCGGCTGCCGGCATTGCCACTCGACCTCGGCGAGATCGAGGAGACCGCGTTCCGCATCGGCGCTGCGCTGATCATCGTGGACCCGCTCATGGCGTACCTGGACCCCACGGTCAACAGCCACCGGGATCAGGACATCCGGCGCACCCTGGCGCCCCTGGCCGCCGTAGCGGAGCGCACGGGCGCCGCGGTACTCGTGGTCCGTCACCTGAACAAGAGCAGCGCATCCTCCGCGCTCTACCGGGGCGGAGGCTCCATCGGCATCATCGGCGCCGCCCGGTGCGGCCTCCTCGTGGCGCCGGACCCGGAGGATGAGGGACGGTCCATCCTCGCCGTCTCCAAGAGCAACCTCGGGCCGAAGCCACCGGCCCTCGCGTACCGGCTCGTGGGCGACTCCACGACGGAGGTGGCGCGCGTGGCGTGGGAAGGGGTCACCGAGCACACGGCCGCGCACCTCCTGGAGACCAACGATGGCGATGGGAAGGACGCGCGACGGGAGGCCGCCGACTACCTGCGCGAGCTGCTGACCGAGCCGATGGCGGCCATCGAGGTCCGCAAGCTGACCCGTGCCAACGGTATCGCCGATCGCACCCTGGACCGTGCCAAAAAGGACTGCAACGTGGTCTCGGAGCGGGAAGGCTTCGGCCCCGGCTCGCGCGTCATGTGGCGCATAGACCGCCACGAAACGCATAGAACGTCACCCCCGAGAGTGGCGATGTATGGCTCTAGTGGCGATGTATGGGACCCCGAGCTGGCCCGTGATGACGACGCGGAGATGGCGTCGTGACCTCAGCTTGGTCGCGTTCGCTCCAGGCAAACACGAGCGAACGTGATCAGTTCGTCGTTATCGTCTCGGGGCGCAGTCAGTGCCAGATCAGGAGCGCTGAGCCTGAGCATCCAGATCCGCGGGATGTCGGCCCCCATGTGCGACTTCCAGTC
>JALZLQ010000191.1 GCA_030858605.1 Chloroflexota bacterium | reverse complement strand
CGGTCGCTCCGTCGTGGCAAGCTGAGCGCATACTCGACCGGACCAGTCCGGCGGGCAGAGGAGAGCCATCGCGTGTCTCAGCAAGCGTTGCGGATCGCCGCAGCAGTGGCCGCGTTCGTGGCAGTCGCATTCCTCGGCATCGCGTTCGTGTGGAATTTCTCGGCCGAGGAGGCCACGCGGTCTTGGGCCATCCTGTCAGCCGTGGCGGCGGTCTTCGCCTTCGCCGTCTACGCGGGGGTGGAATACCTCCAGACCGGCCGCGTAGATTCGATCTCGCGCCAGTTCGATACCCGCACCATCGTGTTGATCCCCATCGCGATCGCCTTCAACATCATCCTTGGCCAGGCAGTGGGACAGGCTCTCCGGATCCCGATCTACCTCGACTCCATCGGGACCATCCTGGTCGGCGCCGTGGCCGGCCCTATCCCGGGAGCCGTGACCGGCTTCCTGGCCAACATCCTGTGGACCTACGTCCTCCCGGCGCCCTTCCACAGCGACATAGCGGCGCCCTTCGCTGTGGTGGCAGTGGTCATCGGGTTGCTGGCAGGCATGTTCGGGCGGGTCGGGTGGCTGCGTCCGCGGCCCAACAGCTCTGGCCAGCAGCTGCTGATCGGCGGCGCGGTCGCGCTCGCGTTGGTCGCCCTGATGGCCTTCTATGCCTACAGCCGCTTCTACGCTGACCTGGGCGGTCTGGAACTCTTCAACCCTGAGAATACGGACCCGCTGTTCATCGTCCTCGGCCTCGTCGTCGCGGTCATGACCGTCGCTGCCATCGCCGGCTTCTTCGCGTTCCTGTTCCTGCGGCGTGACCTGACGGTTGCCTACGTGGTCGTGGCCGGCGTGCTGACCGGGATCGTCGCAGCTCTCATCAGCGCGCCCATCAGCGCGAGCCTGTTCACCGGTGTTACCGGCTCGGGCACCGACTTCCTCGTGGCCGCCTTCCGGCAGGCAGGCTCAGACGTAACGACTGCCACGTTCCAGCAGGGTCTCTTGTCCGATCCGGTCGACAAGCTCGTGACATTCCTGATCGTGTACCTGATCCTGACCGCGATGGCTCGCCGCACGAAAGCGCGATTCCCGCAAGGTGAAAGGCTCATCGAACGGCCCTCGACCGGGGGCGCTGCCACCTGACCCAGCCGCGATCCGGGTCGATGCCGTCGAGCGAGCACCGTCCTGCCTTCCTGGGCCGGCCGGGTCCATCCAGCTACCACCGGCTCAATCCGCTGACCAAGCTGGTCGCGGCCACAGTCATCGCAGTGGCGGCGGTCGTCCTTGGCGGCGTCGTCGGCCCGGTCCTGCTCCTGATCTTGGCCGTGGGCCTGCCGGCGGCGAGCGCAGGAGTGCTACGCCGGCTCTTGCGGACGTCTCTGCTGCTGTCGCTGCCCATCGGCATCAGCGCACTCGTGGTCAATCTCTTCTTCTTTCCCGGGGGTCGTGACCTTCTCTTTCAGATCGGACCGATCACCGCCACGCGTGAGGGCCTCGTGTTCGCGCTTGAGATCCTGGCCCGCATCCTGGCCATCTCCGGCGCCATCACGCTCTTCTACCTCACCACGCCGTCCAGCGAGCTGGTCATCGATCTGGAGCGGCGAGGCGTGTCGCCACGTCTCGCGTTCGTTGCAAGCTCATCGGTCCAGACGGTCCCGGCCATGCTCGAGCGAGCGGGCACGATCGTGGCGGCGCAGCGGGCACGGGGCCTCGACACGGAGGGTGGGGTCGTCCGTCGACTGCGCGGCCTGGTCCCCATCGTCGGCCCAGTGATCATGGGATCCATCGCGGAAGTCGAAGAACGCTCCATGGCCCTGGAGGCGCGAGGATTCACGCGGCCGGGACGGCGCACCTTGCTCTGGTCACCGGCCGACACGTCCCTGCAGCGACTCGCCCGCTGGCTGCTCGTCCTCGCGCTGGTCGGACTGGTCGCGGCCCGCTCCAGCGGCATCCTCGGGCCGCTTCCTTGACCCGTCTGAACCAGCCATGCTGACCCTCGAATCGATCACATATCGGTATGCCGGAGCGGAGCGCTCGTCGTTGGATGGCGTCGATCTGCAGCTCGAGGACGGGGAAGTGGTCGGTGTGGTCGGCGCGAGCGAGTCCGGCAAGACGACCCTCTGCCTGGTTGCCAGCGGCCTGGCACCCAGGGCCATCCGCGGCACGCTGACCGGCCGGCTGCTCGTCGACGGGAAGGACGCGGCCGGCGAGCCGATGCATGAGATGACCGCCCAGATCGGCGTCTGCTTCCAGGACCCGGGCACGCAGCTCTCCGGCGTGACCGGCAGCGTCTTCGAGGAGATCGCCTTCGGACCGATGAACCTGGGGCTGCCCCTCAGCGAGGTGTTGACGCGCACTTGGCAGGCGCTCGCGGTCCTGGGCATCGAGCATCTGGCCGAACGGGAGCCGGCCCGGCTCTCCGGGGGCCAGATGCAGCTCGTGGCCATCGGCGGGCTGCTAGCCATGCGCCCGGCGCACCTCATCCTCGACGAGCCCACCGCTCAGCTCGATCCCGCTGGCACTCTGCTGGTGGCTGACGCGTTGGACGATCTCGCTGCTGGCGGGACTGCCATCCTCATCACCGAGCAGAAGACGGACCTGCTCGCGCGGATCTGTGACCGCGTGGTGGTCCTCGACAGCGGACGCGCCAGACTTTCTGGTCCCAGCGCTGAGGTCCTGGGAGACCCGATCCTCGATGAGCTCGGCGTGGCCGCGCCGTCAGCGGTTCGGCTTCAACGGTTGGCCTCCGAGTCTGGCCTGGATGCGGCCCGGCTGCAGGGTGGTCTCAGATGATCTCGCTGAGCATGGAGGCCGTGGTCCACATCTTTCGTGAGGGCAGCGTCCGCGCGCTCGATGGACTGGATGTGAGCATCATGGCCGGCGAGCGAGTGGCTCTGGTGGGGCAGAACGGCAGCGGCAAGACGACCCTGGTTCGACACCTCAATGGCCTTCTGCGCCCGACCAGCGGCCGCGTGCTCATCGACGGTACCGATGCGGCTGGCCTGCGAGTCGCGCAACTCGCCCGTCGCGTGGGACTCGTGTTCCAGGATCCTGATCGCCAGATCTTCGCCGGCAGCGTGCGGTCGGAGGTCGACTTCGGTCCACGGAATCTCGGGTTCACGGGCGCAGAGCGGCGACAAGCCGTGGACGAAGCCCTGGGTGCGGTCGGTCTCTCAGCTGAGGCGGATACCAACCCCTACGACCTGGGCGGTTCTCGGCGCAAGCTTCTGGCGCTGGCCTCCGTCCTCGCGATGCGGACGCCCGTCCTGGTCCTGGATGAGCCGACCACCGGACAGGATCTGCGAGGCGTCAGACGGGTACGTGAGGTGATCGAGTCCGCCCATGGCGCGGGGCGCACAGTCATCGCCGTCAGTCATGACATGCGCTTCGTGGCGGAGGTATTCGAACGGGTGGTGGTGCTTGGAGCGGGGCGAGTCGTCTTGGATGGACCGCCTGTCGAGGTCTTTGCTGAGAAGTCGTGGCCGATGCTGGAGTCCAGCTTCCTGGAGCCACCGCTTGCGGCGCGGACCGGGTCGCGGTTAGGTCTTGGGTCGACGCCCACTGATTCGTCGCTCATCGCCGCGCTCGCCTCCGAAAGACGCTCGTGAGGCGACATCATGTTGTGTCGATCCGGAGCGGAACTTCAGTGGCCTGGCCGCCGGCCAGTGTCCAGGCGCGGACGTGCGGCGCATCGCCGGCCAGTGAGCAGATGAGGTACAGGCTGTCGGGGTAGAAGGCCAGGCCAAGGTCCGTCACGGAGGGTTCGGCGGGTGAGGCCACGTGGGAGTGGAAGATGCCCCAAACCACCTCGTCGCGATCGTCCATCGCCAGCATCGCGGCGAGTTGCTCTTGTGGATCGATCAGGTAGCGGTACGGTGACGCGGCGGCGTTTCGCAACGGAAGGAACCGCCTGGCGCTGCCACCGACCGAGGCCGGCTGATCGCCGGCCAGGAGGCCGCAGGCCTCGTTGGGGCGGCACGCTTCGGCCCAGGCCAGCATCTCGGCGTGGAGCGTCGGCGAGAGCGTCACGTCGCGCTTTGCAACACTAGCGACCTGACCGCGATCGCGTGATCGCGCACCGGTGGCGGCGGCCTCGCGCCAGGCCTCGTCGGAAGGCCGCTCTCGTTCGGTCACTGGTCGTCCGCCGGGCCCTCGTCCCCCTTCGCGCTCCGTACCAGGACCGCATCGGACCCCGTGGCCGGGACCACATCGACCGCCGCCGCACTCGGAACGGCCGCCACGGTCGTGCCCTGGTCCGTGTCCGCATGATGCTCTGCGCCGATCCGCTCGATCGACACCTCATCGGCGCGGTTGCCACCCACGGAGCGCACGGTCAGGTGGTGGCCGTCCACCTCGATGCGGTCGTCGACCTCTGGAAATCTTCCCAACTGCTCCGTGATAAGGCCGTTGAGCGTTGCGGCATTGGTGGTCGGACCGGAGAGCTGAAGTCCGTACCGCGTCTCCAGGCTGCGCAGGCTCTCGACACCCTTCACGGTAAGCACGCCATCCTCGCTCTGGGCCGGCGCCCGCTGAGCCGGATCGACCAGCCCGCGCATCACGTCGGTCAGGGTCAGCACCCCCTCCGTTCCACCCTGCTCATCGACCACCAGGGCGATCTGCTGGCGGCGACCCTGGAGTATGGCCAGCACGGTCTCCAGCGAGGCCTGCTCGAAGAGGGCCACGATGGGACGGACCAGGGGCAGCCAGCTATCAGGGCCCTGGTCGTCCCGCAGGTCGCGTCCGCACAGATCGGTGACGTTGAGGAATCCGAAGATGTCATCGAGGCTCTCTCGATAGACCACGTAACGCACGTGCGGCGAACGGCGGGCTGCGTCCATCAACTGGCCGACGGTCATGTCCGCGGCCAGGGCCATCATCTGAGAGCGCGGCCGCATCACGTCCCGGGCACTCAACTCCCCGAAGAGGAGTGCATTGCGCACCGTGCCCGGCCGCACACCAAGGAGTCCAGCCTTGGCGCTGGCCTCGATCGACTCCGCAAGCTCCACGATGCCCGAACTTCGGTGATGGCTGGCCATCCCCGCCTGTATACCGAAAGGCCGCAGGATGAGCCGGCCGATGCCGTTCAACAAGAGTGTCACTGGACGCAGGATGAGGGCCATGACCTCCACCGGGACGGCCAGGAGGCGCGCGGTCTTCTCGGGGTAGC
>JALZLQ010000070.1 GCA_030858605.1 Chloroflexota bacterium | reverse complement strand
TCCCAACGGACCTCGTAGTAGTCCAGGATCCGCGCCAACTCAGCTTCGCTCGCATGAGCGAAGCGGGCGGCCTCGCTCACGAGCCCTCTGGCTCCGGGTCGCGTGTCGGGTCCCGCCCCGGTCCCGGGTCGCGGAACAGGGAGATGAAGTCGCCGTCGAAGCGAGCCAGGAAGCGCGACATGTCCAGAAGATCGTCGGCTCCCACCGGCTGGCCGGGATCCCCGCCCTTCGCCTCGGCCTCGACCGGTTCCACGTCGCCGGTCTCGACGCGGAGCACATCGGCGTCGTCCAGCTGCACCGTGACCACCGCCACGGCCTGCGCACCGCAGGTCTCGCAGCCCAGATCGACGAAGAAGAGTTCCTCCCGCTGCGCCAGGATCCGGATCCGGCCCGGTTCGTAGGCTCGCCCGCAGGCGGCGCAACCAAACGACGTCAACTGGGTCCGCAGCCAATCGGCTCCATCCATCGAAGGGGAGTCTACCCGTCGCCGAGACGGAGCGCGAAGTGGCGTCGCGATATACTCCCGCGCAGTATCCGGTGCAGGGCGCCGGCAGATGGCAGGGAGGGTCGATGCGCACCGAAGATGCCCGCCGCGGGGGGGGCGGAGGTGGACGCGGCACGACGTCCGGCACGACGTCCGGCACCACATCCGGCACGCCGTCCGCCGCGTCTTCCGCTACTTCTTCCGCGACGGCTCCCGCCAGCGCCGCGCCCGCCCGGAGGAGTCGTTCCGAACGCGGCCATTCGTACACCAAGGATCGCGCGCAGCTCCTGCGACGGCTCTCCCGCCTGGAGGGGCAGGTGCGGGGTGTCGCGCGGATGATCGAGCGCGACGAGTACTGCATCGACATCCTCCAGCAGACCTCAGCATTGCGCGCTGCGCTGGACGCGGTCTCCCTGATGGTCATGGAGGACCACGTGGCCGGGTGCCTCGCCACCGCGGTCAAGACTGGCGACGCAGAGGCCTATACGGAAGAGGTCATGGAGGTCGTTCGACGCAGCATGGGCCGGCCCGCTCGAGCCAGCAGGCCGACTTCCGACTGACGCTCGCGCCCCGGCGCGACCGGGCACCTTATCCACGTATCGGGGCCAGGACGGCAACTCGTGGATAAACCCCCTTGACCGCACCTGCGGCCCTCCCCGACAGTGCCGACCTGCACCGTTCCGCCGCCGTCCGGCGGAGCGACCGAGTACGGTAACGTCCGCCGTCCGGCGGTCCGGAGAGATCCGGCCATGAGGACCAGCGGCGGAGGGAAGACCGAAAGGTCGTGGTGGCAGACAAGTCTCGGCGTCGGGAGCGCGATGGGCCCCACACCGCGTCCCGCGGTCCGATCGGCGGGGCGGGTGAAGCGGATTCACCGCTCCCGATGCGAGACCCGCTGCCGACCGATCACCGCACCCTGCCGCCTCTCGACCCCGCCTTCCGGGCGACTCTCGACGAGGGTCTGGCCGAACTGCGGCTGGAGCTGGCTCCCGGCGTGCGCGCCGCCGTGGAAGCCCAGGCGCGGCTCCTGCTTGCCTGGACTGGCTCCGTCAACCTCTCCGCCCATCGCACTCCGGAGCGCGTGGCGCGCGAGCACCTCATCGACTCGCTCACGGCTTTGCCGCTCCTGGCCGGCACGACCAGCCTGCTCGACCTGGGAAGCGGCGCGGGTTACCCTGGCCTGCCGCTCGCGGTGGCCGTCCCGGTGGCTCAGGTGGCGCTGATCGACTCCATCGGCAAGAAGGCACGCTTCCTTAAGGCGGCAGCGGCCGCGGCGCTCATCGAGATGGGCGCGGCGGGCGGGGCCGCCCCAGAGGTCACGGTCCTGAACGCTCGCGCGGAGGCTCTGGGCCAGGATGTCGCGCACCGAGAGACCTGGGAGATCGTCACTGCCCGTGCCGTGGCGACCCTGTCGGAACTCATCGAGCTAAGCTTCCCGCTGCTGCGCATGGGCGGCCGGCTGGTGGCCTGGAAACGCGAAGATGGGACCGGTTCTCTGGAGCGCGAGATCGCCGCCGCACGAGGGGCCCTGCGAACCTGCGGTGGCGCCTCCCCCAGCGTCCACGTCGTGACAGCCAGTGGCTTGGAGGACCATCGCCTGGTGATGATCACCAAGCAGCGCGCCACACCCAGGGACCTTCCACGCCCCGCGGCCGAGCGACGCCGCGCGCTGCTACGCTGACCGGGATGCGCGTCGCGGTCCTCTCGGACATCCACGGCAACCTGCCGGCGCTTGACGCGGTGCTGGAGGCGCTCGCCCCTTTCGACGAGGTCTGGGTCCTGGGCGACATCGTCGGTTACGGGCCGCAGCCCAACGAGGTGGTCCAGCGACTCCAGACGCTGCCTACCACGGCTGTTCGTGGCAATCACGATGCCGCGGCCATCGGCGCGCTGAGTACCGAGGCATTCAATGACGATGCGCGCACGGCCGTCGAGTGGACCGCGGGCATCCTCGACACCGATGTCCTGGACTGGTTGAGCGGCCTCCCGGAACGCGCCACCAGCGGAGACTTCACCCTGGTCCACGGCAGCCCGCGCGACCCGACCTGGGAGTACGTCTTCACACCCGCCGTGGCCCGCCTCAACATGTCGGCCTTCGAGGGTCCCTATTGCCTGGTGGGACACACGCACGTGCCGCTCGTCTTTCGCCAGGATGGCGCCGCGATGGAGACCATCGAACCTACGCCGGACCTTCCGTTCGAGCTGGACGAGCGCCGTGCCATCCTGAACCCGGGCTCCGTGGGGCAACCGCGAGATGGTGACCCGCGCGCCTGCGGCATGGTCCTTGACACGACCCTGGCCACCGCCACCTGGCAGCGAGTCGCCTACCGCGTCGAGGAGGTGCAGGCTCGGATGCGCCAGGTGGGATCGCCCGTCCGTCTGATCGATCGGCTCAGCGATGGCTGGTAGACCACCGCCGGGCGACGAGGGGGGACCGATCCAGGGCAGCAAGATCGGCAACCGCCGCCGGCGCATCGAGCGCAAGTACACCGAGTACTTCCGCTACACGGCCACCGGGAGCCTCATGGCCAAGCCCAAGGCCCACGAGGACCCTCGGCCGCTTGGTCGGGCCTGGACGCGTGTCAAGCAGGCGCTCATCGGCCGGCCGCTGGCCAGTGCCGAGGAGATCGGCGAGCGGCTCTCCAAGAAGAAGGCGCTGGCCATCTTCAGCTCGGACGCCATCTCTTCGAGTGCGTACGCCACCGAGGAGATCCTGCGGGTGCTGGTGCTGGGCGGGCTGGCGGCGCTCACGCTGAGCGTGCCGGTCAGCATCGGCATCGCCCTGCTGCTGGCGATGGTGGCCATCAGCTACCGGCAGATCTGCATCGCCTATCCCAACGGCGGCGGGTCGTACTCCGTGGCCAAGGCGAATCTGGGCAGGAAGGCCTCGCTGGTGGCGGCGGCTGCACTGCTCATCGACTACACGCTCACGGTGGCGGTCTCCATCTCCTCTGCCTCCGAGCAGGTCGCCTCGGCCTTTCCGGAGCTGCATCCCTGGAAGGTGCTCATCGGTGTGGTGGCCATCGTCCTGGTGACGCTGGGCAACCTGCGTGGCTTGCGCGAGTCGGGGAACATCTTCGCGCTGCCCACCTACCTCTTCATCGGCAGCGCCCTGCTGATGATCGGCATGGGCATCTTCCGTATCGTGGTCGAGGGCCAGCCGGCCGTGCCCGCCGCCATCGAGGATGTGGGGGGCACGCTGGAAGCGGTCGGACTGCTGCTGGTGTTGCGCGCCTTCGCCTCCGGCTCCGTGGCCCTTACCGGCACGGAGGCCATCGCCACGGGCGTGCCCGCATTCAAGCCCCCGGAACCGCGCAACGCAGCCACGACACTCGTCGTGATGGCGGGCATGCTGGGCGTCCTCTTCGTGGGCATCACCTTCCTGGCCAGCCACTTCGGCGTGCTGCCCAACGAGCAGCAGACGGTGGTGGCCCAGGTCGCGGCCGAGATCTACGGCGCGGGATCGGTAGCCTTCTACCTCTTCACCGCGTTCACCGCCCTGCTGCTCTTCCTGGCCGCCAACACGGCCTTCGCAGCCTTTCCACGGCTGGGTGCCGTGCTCGCCGAGGATGGCTTCTTCCCGCGCCAGTTCGCCTATCGGGGCGACCGACTGGCTTTCACCACGGGCATCGTCCTGCTGGGCGTGGTGGCCGCGCTTCTGGTGATCCTCTTCGGGGCCGACACTCACGCGCTCATCCCGCTCTACGCGGTGGGCGTCTTCATCGACTTCACCATCAGCCAGTC
>JALZLQ010000054.1 GCA_030858605.1 Chloroflexota bacterium | reverse complement strand
AGGAGGGACAGCGTGCGGTCGCTGCTCCCATCACGGCGTCATCAGCGCCACCGCCTAATGAGCGACCCTGAGTCCGGCGGGTCAGCTAAGCATCAACTCGGCGATGCCCTCACCCAGTCGTCGCCTGACGGCGGAAAGCAGCTCGGCGCCGTACGCCACGCCGGCACGGAGCTGCATGGGTCGATCATCGCCGCCGGCCGGGATGTGCAGTACGACGGGCGTGTCACCCGGATGGTCCCGCAGGACGTCGCGCAGCAACTGGAGCGCCTGGACAAGCGAGTCCTGTGGCGCGCGCGTGAAGCGGACGTGGACCTGCTGACCGGCAGAGGCCTCCATGGGCACGGTCTCCGCCCGGTCCTCCACGGCGAGCTTCTCCTGCACCTCTTCCGGCCAGGGGGGTTCGTCTGGCGCGTCCGCCGCGATCGGATCCAGGGAGGCTGGCTCGGCCCTTGCAGGCATCGGCGCAGGCAGCGGGACCGGCGGAGACCCGGGTCCTGGCTCCGGCGCGTGCGGGGCCTCCGGTCCTCGCCGCGCGGGCTGCGGGCCTTGCGGGGCTGCTCAGCCCGCACGCTGACCGCCGATGACCACCTCGATGGTGCCCTCCAGTCTCACCCCGCGAAGCGGTGAGACCCGCGGGATGGTTCGCACCACGGGCGCATCCGGTGGCAGGCCACCCGGCGTCCGTGGAGACGGGCTGCGCGGCGCGACGAACCCCGACTTCGCTGCCGGAGCGATGTCGCGCGCGGGAGCCGGAGACTCCGGACCTACCGCGGCCGTGCCGTTCCCGTAGCCGTTGTCCGGCATCGGCCGTCCGCGACCCGTCCTGCGGCCCCGGTCGCCCTGCGCCACCTGGCGCGCGAAACCTTCCGGACCGAGGTCACGAGCGGCTTCCCAGGTCCACACGGAGTCCGCCAGGAGGACCGTCTCATCGCCCTTGTGGTCGACACGTCCGGCCACCAGCAGGATGGCATCGTCGACCCAGGTCGAACCGGTTTCCTCGAAGACCTTGGGAAAGACCACCACCTCCAGGGATCCCTGAAGGTCCTCCAGTGTTGCCACGGCCATGGTCGCCTTTGCCTTGGTGAGGACGCGACGCAGTCCGGTCACCACGCCGCCGATGACGATGCGCTGCTGATCGAGCTCCTCGCCCATGTCTCCGCTGTAGGCACTGACGTAGGTCCCGATCTCCGTGGCCAGCTCACCCAGCGGATGGTCCGAGAGGTACAAACCAAGCAGCTCCTTCTCCCAGCGCAGCCGCTCACGCGCAGGAGCTTCCGTAGCGTGCGGCAGCGGCCGTTCCAGCGGCGTGCCAGCGTCCATCGCGTCGAAGAGCGAGCCCTGGCCGCTGACTCGGTCGCGCTGCTGGGCCTGCCCGGAGGCCATCGCCTCATCCAGGGCCAGCAACAGCTGTGCCGGATGCCCGAAGCGTCCCAGTGCTCCGACCCGGATGAGCGACTCCAGCACGCGCTTGTTGCCCAGTCGCAGGTCGACGCGGGAGCAGACGTCGGCCAGTGAGCGGAAATCGCCGTCCCTCTCACGGCACTCGATGATCGACTCGATGGCGCCCTGGCCCACATTCTTGACGGCCAGCAGCCCGAAGCGGATGGCTTCGCCCTCGACCGTGAAGTGCAGGCCGCTGAGGTGCACGTCTGGCGGCCGGACCTCGATACCCAGGCGGCGGCACTCCGCGATGGCCGCGGCGACCCGGTCGGAGCTGTCGCGCACGGCGGTAAGCACGCTGGTCATGTACTCGACCGTGTAGTTCGCCTTGAGGTACGCCGTCTGATAGGCGATCAGCCCGTAACAGGTCGCGTGAGCCTTGTTGAAGCCGTAGCGCTCGAAGGGCTCGAAGGCCTTGAAGACCGCGTCGATGGTGTGCGGCGCGACGCCACGCTCGGCGGCCTGGGTGACGAACTTCTCCTTCTGCGCGCGCAGCACGGACGACTTCTTCTTGCGGATGGCATAACCCAGCGTGTCCGCCTCCGGCCCGGTGAAGCCGCCCAGGGCGATGGCCGCGGACATGATGTCTTCCTGGTACACGAAGATCCCGTAGGTCTTGGCCAGGTACGGCTCCAGCAGCGGATGCAGGTAGCTCACCGGCTCCTGGCCGTGCTTGCGGCGGATGTAGGCCGGGATGTTGTCCATGGGACCCGGGCGGAAGAGCGCGACCATGGCCGCCAGGTCGAGCACGGAGGTAGGGCGCAGGTCCTTGACGTAGCGCCGCATGCCCGGCGACTCCAACTGGAAGACGCCGGTGGTCTCACCCGAGGAGAGCAGGTCGAACGTCCGCTTGTCATCCAGCGGGATGTGGTCGATGTCGATGGCTTCGCCGCGGTGCTGGCGGATGAGGTCCACCGCCTGGCGCAGGATGGTCAGGTTGGAGAGGCCCAGAAAGTCAAACTTCAGCAGGCCCAGGGCTTCCACTCCGTGCATCTCGTACTGGGTCATGATCGAGTCGGAGTTGGTGGCGCGCTGGAGGGGCATCAGCGACGACAGCGGCTCATCGCTGATGACCACCCCGGCTGCGTGCGTGGAGGCGTTGCGCGCGACACCCTCCACCTGGCGGGCAAGTTCGATGAGCTTGGCCACCTGCGGGTCCGCCTCGACCATCTCGCGCAGGGGCGGCGCGATGCGCAGCGCCTCCTCCAGCTTGATGCCCAACTGGTTGGGCACGGCCTTGGCGATACGGTCGACCTCGCCGTAGCTGAAGTTCATGACGCGGCCGACATCGCGGATGGCGGCCCGGGCGAGCATCGTGCCGAAGGTGATGATCTGGGCCACGTGGTCCGAGCCGTACTTCTGCGTGACGTAGCGGATGACCTCGTCGCGACGGGCGTCCTCGAAGTCCACGTCGATGTCGGGCATGGTCACGCGATCCGGGTTAAGGAAGCGCTCGAAGGGCAGCTCGTAGAGGATCGGATCGACCGGCGTGATGCCCAGCGTGTAGGTCACGATGCTGCCCGGCGCGGAGCCGCGGCAGGTGGTGGCGATCTTGGACTCGCGGGCGAAGCGCGTGAAGTCCGCCACGATCAGGAAATAGGCCGCGTAGCCCATGCGGATGATCACGTCCAGCTCGTAGTCCAGCCTGCCTTGGATCTCCTCGGTGACCGTCCCGTAGCGGGTGGCCAGGCCGCGCTGGCACTCCTCGCGCAGCCAGCTCTCCACGGTTTGGCCATCTGGCACCGGGAAGTGCGGCAGGCGCAGCTCGCCGAAGGTGAACTTGAGATCCGTCGCTTCCGCGATGCGCCGCGTGTTGGAGATGGCCTCAGGAACGTCCTTGAAGAGCGCCGCCATCTCCGCTGCGCCCTTGAGGTAGAACTCCTGCGTCTCGAAGCGCATGCGGTTGGCCGTGTCGATGTTGGAGGCAGTGCCGATGCAGAGCAGCGCGTCGTGGGCCTCGTGCTGGGCCTTGCGCACGTAGTGCAGGTCGTTGGTGGCTACCAGCGGCAGGCCCATCTCGGGCGCCAGGCGCAGCAGCTTTTCGTTCAGCCGGCGCTGCTCTGGAAGGCCGTGGTCCTGCATCTCCAGGAAGAAGTCGCCGGGTCCGAAGATGTCCTTGTAGGAGCCGGCCAAGCGGCGCGCCGACTCCCAGTC
>JALZLQ010000024.1 GCA_030858605.1 Chloroflexota bacterium | reverse complement strand
GCCCTCGAGTCCGCTATGCGCACATGGAGCAGGACCAGGAGATCATCGAGCGCTATCGCTTCAATGCAGAGAGACTGGGGCGGCGGTTCTACCCGTACGCCGAGTCCGGACTGGGCCCCATCTCCACGGACATGGGCGATGTCTCGTTGGCGCTGCCTTCCATCCATCCCATGATCGGCATCGAGTCGCTGCCCGCCGTAAATCATCAGCCGGAGTTCACCGCCGCCGCGGCCTCCCCGGCGGGCGACCTGGCCGTGCATGATGGTGCGGTCGCCATGGCCTGGACCGCCATCGACCTTGCATCGGGCGACGTGCTTCGCGAGCGGCTCATCGAGGACGAGTTCCAGCGGGCAGAGGCGGCGGAAATGGACCGGCTGGGCTCAGCCGGCGCGGAGCACGAGGATGTGCTGATGGACGATGTTGGGTACGAAGCTGCGCGGGTACCCGTAGGGGCGTAGTCGGGTCCCAGCCTGGTACCAGATGAGGTCTCCCTTTGGCACGAAACCGACGCGTTCCGCCCGAGCACATAGATCGGCGCCCGTGAAGCGGTAGCGGCCGTCCTGATAGGCGTCTCGGACGATGACCACGGCATAGCGCCTTTCGCGCAGCACGCGTCGCGACTGAGCCAGGACGACCTCCATGCGATCGAGGTACTCGCCGTAGCTCGCGCTGTTGGCGATGTCGGCGCTTTCCGAGCTGACCATGGCGTAGTCGGTGCGGCGATTGCTGAATGACTCGGCCAGGCGTCCGCCGGCCATGGTCATGGGCAGCTGCGGGTTGTAGGGCGGGTCGGTCGCCACGAAATCGACCGAGCCACTGTCCAGATCCGGCAGGCGCATGAGCGAGTCGCCGACCTCCATCCGGCAGCCGGCCGCATCGAAGCCGCGGGGACCGCCCGGATCGGCACTGCCCAGGTCGGCCACGATCGGTCCGGCGCCATCGCGTTGGATCATGGCGTCGCGCACCACGGACTCGTACACATCCGCCCAGCGCGGCTCCAGCTCGATGCCCAGGGCGCGTCTGGGTGCGCGACAGATGGCGGCGCCCAGCAGCGTGCCCCCCACGCCTGCGAACGGATCGAGCACCAGCTCATCCCGCTTGGTGAAGAACTCGATGAGGCGCGCCATCAGCCGCGGCGGCTTGTTGGCGCCGTGTGCCTTGCGCGCCGCGTGGCCCAACTCGGAGGGATAGGCCGAGGTCCACAGCGACTTGGTGAAGTAGAGCCACGCTTCTCCGGACATCTCATTCAGGCTGTTTTCGGGGTGCACCAGGGGCTCGCTCATGGGGCCCAGTATCGGTCTCTGACGCGCGTATGATTCCGGCATGGCGTTCGTGGGCCGCGAGCGGGAGCTGGCGGAGCTGGCCGAGGCACTCCAACGGGCCGCCGGAGGGGAGATGGGCCGCGTGGTCCTGACCGGGCAGGCCGGCATCGGCATCTCCCGCCTTCTCGATGAGCTGGAGACCCGTCTGGGTGACCTGCCCGGGATCATCATCGCCCGCGGCCAGGCGACCGAGCCACAGGCCACCCTGCCCTACGCCGCTCTCTCCATGGCGCTCGACCGCGCCTTGGCAGCGTTGCCCGATGCTCGCTTTCGCGCCGTCGCCGCGCCTGCCGCCTGCGATCTTGCGGCGCTCCTGCCCAGCGTCTCTGCGCGCCTCGTCGGACTGGGCATCGGGCGCGCGGCGCCGGCCATGGAGGCTGTAGACCAGATCGGCAGCCGGGTCGCCGAGTCGATCCGGGCAACGCTCGAGCGCATGGCGATTGGCGGAGTGGTGCTGCTCGCGCTGGAGGATCTGCACTGGTCCGATCCGGCCACCAGACGTTTCGTCGAGTCGCTCCAGGATGTCATGCGCCCGCTGTCGATCTGCCTGCTGGTCACGTTCCGGCCGGACGAGTTGCACCGGCGCCACCCGGCGCGTGACTTCCTGACCGGCTTCCGCGGCGCGCTGGGTGTTCGAGACGTTGAGCTTGGTCCGCTCACGGAAGGGGAGCTCGCAGAGTTGTGCCAGTCGCTCGACGACGAGCGCCCTTCGGGAAGCTTCCTGGCGGCCCTCTCCGAAGGCACGGGCGGGAACCCATTGCGGGCCGTCCAGCTGGTCACCGCTCGCCGGGCCCTGGGGGGTCTCAGGCTCTCGGACCCCTTCGAGGAGGTCATGGGCGCCCGACTCGACGCGCTTTCGCCAGGAGCGCTGCGAGCCGTTCGCCTGCTGGCTGTCGCAAGGCGGCCGCTTGATCGGGCGACCTGCCTCGGCCTGGCTCTGTCTGACGGTCACATCTCTGCCGGGTCGTTCGAGGAAGCCGTGGAGAGCGGGCTGCTGGTCGAACGCGCCGATGGCGAGGAACTTATGATCGCCCATGAGCTCTATGCGGAGGGCGTGGAAGCCCTGGCTCTGCCGCCGGAGCGTCATGGCCTCCATGCCGCCCTGGCTGGCTTGCCAGGGCTGTCACCAGCCGAGACGGCCTGGCACTGGGTCAGCGCCTCGCGGCCCGCGCTGGCGCGCGAAGCCCATCTCGCAGCGGGCCTGGCGGCCGAGAGACTGGACCCCGGCGAGACCGCGCTGTTGCACTATCAGGGAGCCCTGGAGATGGGAGATCCGGCGGCAGAGGGGCCGGCCACGACCTCGGCCCTCGCGGCAACCCTCACGGCGGCCGCCCGAGCCGCGGCCGTGGCTGGTTCGTTCCGTCGCGCAGCAGCACTCATCCGACGGGCCATAGACACTCGGCCGCGGCGGAAACGACCGACGGATAGCCCGCGCCGCCAGCGAGACGACGGTGCGACCTCCGCGCAACGTGAGGCGGCGCGGCAAGAGTCCCTGCGCTTGGCCGAGTGGTACACGCAGCTGGGGCGTTACCGATGGGACGGCGGGGATCTGGTGGGCGGCATGCAGGCACTCCATGAAGCCCTCGAGATCATGCCTCCGGGACCAGGTCCCGAACGAGCACGGGCGCTCGCCGTACTGGCGCAACACCTCATGATCGATGGCAGCTTCGAGGAGAGTGCCGCGGTCGCCGCGGAGGCTCGGCAGATGGCAGACCTGGCTCAGCCTCCAGCACTGGCCGAGGCGGGCCACGCGACTTGCACGCTGGGCGTGGACGTCGCCTACTTGGGCGAACTGGACCGCGGGCTGAGACTGCTGGAAGATGCCACCGAGCTTGCCCGCTGCACCGGCCGGCTTGACGACCTGATGCGTGCCTACGCCAATCGGACCACCCTGCTCGATCTGGATTCGCGACGGGACCAGGCCCTTGCGGTGGTCAAGGAGGGCATCCGTGATGCGCGTGACGCGGGGTTGGGTGACACCTATGGGGCATTCCTGCGGGGCAATGCCGCGGACGTCCTGTTCATGCTCGGTCGGTGGCAGGAATCGGAGGTGGAGTGCCGGGCTGGCCTGGCTGGACGCCCGGCCGGTGTAGCTTGGTTCAGCCCGATCCTGTATCTCGGTCTGGTGCTCGTCGAGTCTCGAGCAGACGAGGAAGCCGCTCGCCTGGTGGGCCGGACGCTGCTCCAACTGGAGCAGGTGCCCGCCGGACAATGGACAGCCCTGGTGCTGCGCACCGCCGTCAGCCTTCTACTCTGGCGCGGTCAGGCCGACGATGCCGTGTCCGTCGCAGCCAGTGCCTGGGATCGGGTCATGGAGACCGACGATGCCGGTCAGATCGCGATGGCCGCCTCGACCTGCCTTGAGGCGGCCTCCGCGCTGGCCGAGATCGGCCGTCTGTCGCGTGACTATCCGGCTGTGGCGCGGGCGGGGGAGGTGGCCGCCAGGGCATTGCCGGATGCGGAGCGGGCCGTCGCTGCCAGCAGCCTCTCCGAGAGCCTGGGGGCGCGGCGCGAGGCGGAGCTCCATCTGGCCACGGCGCGTGCCCATCGGGAGCGCCTGGGCGGGCGGCCCTCGGCTTCGCTGTGGTCCACTGTCGCGGCGGGCTGGGCGGCCGTGCCGGTGCCATATCAGGTGGCCAAGGCCCGCTGGTGGGAGGCACTAGCCCTACTGGAGGGTGTCGAGGGCCGCGGTCCGGCACGCGGGCCGCTTCTGGAAGCGTGGCGCATCGCGGGCGAGCTGCCGGCGCAGCCCCTGCGCCATGCATTGGCCGACCTGGCACGACGCGCACGCATCGACCTGCCGGGCGCGGCCGGCCTCAGCCCGCGGCCGGTGACCACCATCCGCGTCCTGCCCGACGCGACAGTCGGTGCCGCATCGTTGTCGGCGATCCCCGTGATGGGTCGACCCCTGGTCCCGGTCGGGCCTGGCCGGTACCCCTTCGACGAGTCCGAAACGGCGCGGGTCATCGGCCAGCGCCTGGCTCTCGGCGGATCCACCGTTGGCCTCGATCGGTATGGCCTCAGCCCGCGCGAACTCGAGGTGCTGCTGGTACTCACGGACGGGCACACCAATCAGGAGATCGCCGAGCGGCTCTTCATCAGTGACCGGACGGTGGGTGTTCACGTGCGACGCATCCTGTCGAAGATGGGCGTGTCACGGCGGGGCGAGGCGGCCGCCATGGCCATCCGCTCAGGCGCCATTCCGACCGAGGGGCCGGCAACGGTCGAGCCGGCCGTGGCGGGGCGCCAGTGAGCCTGCAACGCTCCGTCTGCCGCGGCGACGTGTCGCTCCATACCGCAGAATGCCAAGCATGAGCATCAACGAACTGTCGCGGTTCAGATCCGCGCTCCTGGTGGGCGGCACCATCCTCGTCCTGGCAGCCTGCGGTGGAGGAGACAGCGGTGGACCCGAGTGGACGTTCCACGCGCCTGACCCAGCGCCTTCTGGCAGCCCTGCGGGGTCACCCGGAGGCAGCCCGGACGCGTCGCCCGGCGGCAGTCCCGCGGGGTCACCCGGAGGCAGCCCCGACGCGTCGCCCGGCGGCAGCCCGGGAAGCAGCGATGGTGAGACCATCGCCCTGACCGAGACTTCCTCCGTCCAGATCGTCCAGGAAGGTCAGCAGGTAACGGAGTTGACCCTGACCGAGGGTCAGGTCTACACCTTCGAGATCAGCAACGAAGGTGGGCTGGAGCACAACTTCTACATCGGGTCCGCGGAACAGCTGCAGGCCAACGACGTGGCCGGGCTGCCTGGCGTCGCCACGTTCACCGAGGGCACGCAGACATTCGAGTACACGGCTGCGGCCGATACGGCGGCGCTGGAGTTCGCCTGCACGGTTCTCGGTCATTACGAGCCCATGCACGGGTCAATCGTGGTGGAGCCCTAGCGGACCATGCTGTGACGGCCCATCGACTTGTGACGGCCCAGTGCCTAGCGTCTCTTCCCTGAGCGAGGCCCCGCCGCCCGATGACCAAGCGCGTTCCGCCTCTCCTGAGCCATCCCGTGGCCCTGCGCCTGGCCTGGTATGGACGTCGAGTGCGGGAGCAGCTCAACCCGCGGATGGTGCTGGCCGTGGTGCAGATCATCATCGTGGTGGTGGTCGTCGCGGCCGCCTTGGTGACCCTTGTCGAACGCGAGCCTACGCTGGGCGACTTCGGACAGTCGCTCTACTGGGCGTTCACCTCGATCCTTGGCGCGGGCGAGGGCTCCTACGTGGTAACACCGGCGGGCTGGATCATCCGCACGCTGCTGGTCATCGTGTCGGTATTCATGGCCGCCATCATCACCGCGACCATCATCGCGGTCATCGTCGACTTCCTGCTCAAGGAGGGCCAGGGCTTGGGCGCATCAGGCTTCGTGGGACACATCGTCATCTGCGGTTGGAACACCACCGCGAAGTTCCTCATCAAGGAGCTGCGCAGCGACGACTACCGATTGCGCGTCGTCCTCATCAACGGGTCGGAGCGCAACCCAGCCGGTGACGGCGTCTATTTCGTAAGGGGTGATCCGACAGACACGGCCGACCTGGAGAGAGCAAACATCCGCGGCGCGGAGGCGGCCATCGTCTTCCCGGCCGAGCCGACCGACGAGGCGGATATGCGGTCCATCCTGGCCATCATGGCCATCGAGGCGACGGCGCCGAACGTGCGCATCGTGGCCGAGGTCAACAACCCGCGCCATGTCGAGCACTTCCTCAGGGCTCGGGCGGACGAGGTCCTGGCCACCTCTCGCGTGGCTTCCCATCTCCTCGCCCGATCGGCGCTTTACGCGGGACTCACCACACTGGTCACCGACATCGTGTCCGGCGGCGAGGGCTCGGAGCTTTACCGCGTCACGCTGCCCGACTCGTATGTCGGCCTCTCCGTGGACGAGGTCAGCTCGCGGCTGCGGCGCGAGCACCGGGCGACCTTGCTGGCCATCAGCCGGGGCGAGTCGACCCACGTCAATCCCGAGTCGGACTTCGTGCTGAACCCAGGCGACGATGTGCTCGTCGTGGCCGAGTCACTGGGAACCTTGGCGCCGCTGCGCCTGGTCCGTCACCGCGCGGGATCGGCGCCGACGCTTCCGCCCTTCGCCAGGAAGCGGGCGGAAGCCTGAAGCCTGATCAGAAGGGGAGGCGTCCTCAGGGCTCGCACTATTCCGGCAGCCGACCCCGACGCTGCAACTCGAGATGCAGCTGGACCAGCGAGGGGACCACCAGGCGCGCTCCGGCCGCCAGCAACGACTCCCCGGACGCCGCGCCGGTGGGCACGCCGATGGCCGCCATGGCCGCAGCCCGGGCGGCCCGCATGTCCCAGATCGCGTCCCCCACGTACCAGCAGCGGCGGCTCGAGACGCCAAGCCGCTCGGCGGTATGCAGCAGCAGATCCGGAGCGGGCTTGGCCTGAACGACGCTGGAGCCGTCCACGATGTGCGGATCCGGACCCACACCAAGGGCAGCCACGGAGACGGCGACCTGCTCCGCGCGGCTGGACGTCGCGATGGCCCACGGGAGGTCGGAGGCGGCCAGCGACTGGAGGAGCCGGACGGCTCCGGGCAATGGCTTCGGGTCAAGATTGATCTCGTCGAAACGCTCCCCGGCGCGGCGATCGATGGCCTCCGCGCGATCCTCGGACAGCCGGCGTCCGCCGACCTCGGCGACCTCTATCGCCAGTCGCTTGCCGTCGGCACCGATGAGCCCGGCGAGGTGGTTCCGGTCGACCGGGAAGCCGACCTCCTCGAAGGTCAGCAGCCAGGCCTGGATGCGTGCCTCAACGGTATCGACAAGTGTCCCGTCGAGGTCGAAGATGAGCCCATCAGGCTCGGGCAGGGAGTCCGGTCCGTCCCGCGCTGGCTCGGAACGCCCATCATCGTCATCGGCGGGACCCCCCATCTCGGTCACAGGGGAAGGGTAGCCGCTGCAGGCTTCCTCATCCGGCCGACGGCGCGAGACGGATCGGAGAGCAAGGAGAACTCGATAGCTCACACCGTCGTTCATCAGGTTCTCGTGGTCCTGGCCCTGGGATTCGTGCTGGCCAGCCCGCTCATCGCGGCGATGCTTCAGCGCCGCAGCCTGCTCGGGCCGTCGGGATCGATGGTCGCCTTCGATCGGTGGCTGGTGCTGCCGGTAGCTACCCTCTCGCTGGGTGTTGGGATGATCCACGCCGCAGTGGTCACCGACCACTTCACTGAAGGCACGGTCACGGGCCTCTTCTTCGTCGTCGTGGCTGTCTTCCAGCTTGGCTGGGGAGTCATGTTCGCACTCCGACCACAGCGCAGGCTGGCGGCCCTGGGGCTCTCGTTCAACATCCTGGTGATCGGGGCCTGGGTCGTGACGCGGACCGTAGGGCTGCCATTCGGCGCGCACCCGGGCATCCCCGAACCGACGGCCACGCCGGATCTGCTGGCGACCCTTATGGAACTCGTGATCGTGGCTGGCACGGCGGTCCTCGTCTTGCCCTCGTTGCGGAACCTGGCCAGGCGATCCGTGACAGGCGTCGCGAGTGCCGACCTGAGCGTCGTGCTGGTGCTCATCGTCATCACCCTGACCATCAGTTACGCCATGGCCGACATCTCGGTCAACGGCGGACACGGCGCGGTGATGGGTCAGGTGGCGCCCTGATCTGCTAGCTCCCTACGAAGGGCGTCGGCATCCATGACCGGCAGGCGACAGGTGAAGTTCCGACAGACGTAAGCTGTCGGCCGCCCGTCGCGGGCCACGCGGTCACGCATCAAGGGGACGGTGGTCCTGCCCGGATCATCGCTGGAGGCCACCACCTGTCGCGGCCGAAAGCCGCCGTCGGCGACGCTTCGCAGTGCGGTGGTGGCGGCATCGTTGAGCGGCCCGACGATGGCCACCTCGTCGACGGGGCCCATGGCCAGGTCCGCGGCGATGAGCCACTGGCTGAAGGCCGTGGGATAGCGACTCGCCACCGGAGCCACCAGCGCCAGGGCCCCTTCCGCCGCGGTGCGGTAGCGTGCTTCGCCGGTGAACGCGTGCAGCCGGAGGAGTACCGTCGCGGCCATCGCGTTGCCCGATGGCAGGGCATTGTCCTGCAGCCCCTTTGGACGTGTCACCAACCGCTCCGCGTCGTCTGCGGTATCGAAGAAGCCGCCAGCCGGGTCGCCGAAGTGGCTGATGACGACCTCCATGAGGTCGCGTCCGGCTGTGAACCAGCGTTCATCGAAGGTCGCCTCGTAGAGCGCGAGGAGCCCCTCGGCTAGGTGCGTGTGATCCTCCAGGACGCCATCGCCGGTGGCCCGGCCGTCCTTCCAGGAACGCCGTAGTCGCCCCTCCGTGGCCCTCAGCCCCTCCAGGATCGTGTCCGCGGCCCGCACGGCCACCTGCCGGTAGCGCTCTGCTGCCGTCGGATCACCGCTTGCCCCAAGGGCGCGAGCGGCCTCCGCGAAGGCGCTGATGGCCAGCCCGTTCCAGGCCGCCAGGGCCTTCTGGTCGAGCGAAGGTTGCGGTCGCGAGCGCCGGCGCTCAAGTAGCCGGTCCCGCCCCTCCGCCAATGTCGCCGCGACCTCCTCTTGACGAAGGCCGAAGCGCTCCGCCAGCTCACCGTCCGTGCGCACGCGCTGGAGGATGGTGACGCCTTCCCAGTTGCCCTCGTCGGTCACGCCGTAAGCGGCCGCGAAGAGTGGCACGTCCTCGGCCAGGATGTCGCGGATCTCCGTCGCCCGCCAGACGTAGGTGGCGCCCTCGACTCCCTCCGTATCGGCGTCCTCGCTGGAGGCGAAGGCACCGTCCGGTGTCGTCAGGTTGTGGCGCATGTAGTCGAGAGTGGTCAGCGCCACGTCGCGGTAGAGCGTCTCCCCGGTGAGCTGCCAGGCATGCAGGTAGACCCGCGCCAGTTGCGCGTTGTCGTAGAGCATCTTCTCGAAGTGCGGCACCAGCCAGGCTGGATCCGTGGCGTAGCGGGCGAAGCCGCCGCCAAGGTGATCGTGGATGCCACCGGCCGCCATCCGGTCCAGCGAGCGCCGGGCGACCGCCAGCGATCCCATGTCGCCCGATCGGACGTGGTGCCGGAGCAGGAACTCGATGGACATCGACTGGGGGAACTTGGGCGCCCGCCCCCAGCCTCCATTGGCCATGTCGAAGCCACGCTCCAGCTCGGCTGCCGCGGCGTCCATGGACCAACCGGGATCAGCGCCAGGGGCGCTCGTGGCCGATACACCGGCAGCCCCCCCCGCAGACGCGTCGATGGCCTGCACCAGGCGGTCGCCGGCGGCTTCGACCGCGCCGCGATCCTCATGCCACGCCCGCTGCACCCCGTCCAGCACCTGGCGGAAGCTGGGCATGCCGTGGCGCGGTTCGTTCGGGAAGTAGGTACCGCCGTAGAAGGGTCTGCCATCCGGCGTCAGGAATACGCTCATCGGCCAACCACCCTGCCCGGTCATGGTCTGCACCGCATCCATGTACACCGCGTCCAGGTCGGGCCGCTCCTCCCGATCCACCTTGATCGCCACGAAGTCCCGGTTGAGCTGTTCCGCCGTTGCGTCGTCCTCGAACGACTCGCGCTCCATGACGTGGCACCAGTGACAGGCGGCGTAGCCGATGGACAGGAAGATCGGCCTTTCGGTCCGGCCTGCCAGCGCCAGCGCCTCGGGACCCCAGGGGAACCAGTCGACCGGGTTGTGGGCGTGCTGCAGGAGATAGGGACTGGTCTCGGCGGCCAGCCGGTTGGTGTGGCGAGGGGTGTCAGAAGGATCTGGCATCAGGGTGATTCTATTGGCGCAAGGCCTGCGGCGGTCGTCCGGCTCCGCGGAAGCGCGACACCACGCCACGTGGTTAGATAGCACTGACCAACCGGGGGGCCGTTAGGTACGCACTCCATGGATAACGGAGCGGATCCGATCCGCCGCTTGACCCGCCTGGGTCTTACCTCCTATGAGGCCAAGGCCTACCTGGCGCTGATCCTGCGGGACTCGTTCACGGCGGCGCAGGTGGCCCGCCAGGCGGGTCTCCCACGCCAGCGCATCTATGACGTGTTGAGCAGCCTCGTGGAGAAGGGTCTTGCCTCGACTCGACCGGGCAGCGTGGTCAAGTACGCGGCCACTGCGCCGGAGCTGGCCATCGACCGGCTCATCAACGCTCACCGCCTGGATCTGGCCGAGCTCGAGACGGAAGCGCGAGAGATGGTCTCGGAGATGACGCCTGCCTGGACCGCCGGACAGGTCGAGTCGGATCCACTCGAATACATCGAGGTGCTGCGGGATCGTCGCGCCATCAACGAGCGCTTCGCTGAGCTCCAGGCCTCGGTCAAGGATGAGATCCTGGTCTTCACCAAGCCGCCCTACGCCACGCCGCCCCAGGAGAACGTGGAAGGGCTGGAGGTCACACAGACCCACCGCGCCCGAAGTGTCTATGAACTCTCCGCCTTCGATGATCCGGCCTTCGTGCGCGGCGTAAGAGCCTTCATGCAAGCCGGCGAAGAGGCGCGCTTCGTGCCGCGCCTGCCTCTCAAGCTGGTCATCATCGATGAGACGATCGTGATGTTCGGGATGGAGGACCCGGTCGCGGGCAGCTCGGACCTGACCATCGTGGTGGTCGAGCATCCCTCCCTGGCCAAGACGCTCAAGCTGGCCTTCGATGCGACCTGGGCAACGGGGCTGACTTTCGAAGACGCAGAGGCTAGACTGTCCGACCGGCTCGAATAGCCGGCCTGAGGTGACCGGCCAGGACGCGGCGACCGGTCCGACAGGGTAGAAGCGGAGGATCTCCCGATGCGTATGGTCATCGGCGGCGCGCGGGCGACGCGCTTCTCTGGCGCCCTGACGGCGGCCTTGCTCTCGGCCGCGCTTGGTTTCTCGGCCGTCCTCGTGGGCCTGCAGCCACAGCATGCCCTGGCCAGCGATTACACGGCCGGAGTGAGCAGTCAGAAGAAGCTGCGCAACGGTTTGGACCGCCTCCTGGCTGACCCCTCTCTGGTCGATCCGCGCCTGGCGGGCCTGGTGCGCGACCATCGAGCCGGGGAGATCCCCGTCTTCGCCCTGCTCTCGATGCCCAACGACGCTTCTCGCCGAAAGACGCTTCGTCTGAGCGGGGCGCGTATCTTGCGCTCGTATCAGACCGTCCCGCTGGTGGCCCTGGCTGCGCTGCCCGATGACATCGGGCTGATCGCCGATCTCTCCTGGGTGCGCTGGCTCTTGCCCGTCGAGGTGGTGAGAGTCCTGGAGCACGAGGACGAGGTGGATCAGTCCGATCCGCCCATCGGTACCGCCATCGACATGGGCGTGCCCGCGCTCTGGGACCAGGGCGTGACCGGCCAGGGCATCCGCATCGCCATCCTGGACACGGGCATGGATCTTCTTCACCCCGACCTGGATGACCTCGACTTCCGCCACTGGGGCGATCCGCCCAACACGCCGACGATCAACGCGCCAAAGGTCGTCGACGCGCGCAACTTCAACGGCGGCTGTGCGGCTGCGGCGGGTGGCTTCGATGCGCACGGTCACGGCACCCACGTGGCCGGCATCGCCGCCGGGACCGGGGAGGGAGATCCCACGACGGCGGCTGACGATGGCCAGCACATGGGCATCGCGCCGGACGCCGAGCTGGCCATAGCCAAGGTCTTGACCGATGCCGGTGCCGGGCTCAACAGCGACCTGATCGCTGCATTCGAGTGGGCGGCCATGCCCGCCGGCTCCGGTCCCGTCACCTGTCCGGCCGTTGGAGCCCACGTCGTCAACACCAGCCTGGGTTCCGAGTCCCGCCCGCTGAGACTCAACAGCGGCCATGACATCGACATGGTCTCGTACGTGCTGGACCGCCTGGCGGCCCGCTATGGCACGGTGTTCGTGAGCGCCGCCGGCAACAGCGGCCCGTACCTGGGCAGCGTGCTGGAGTCGCCCGGCGGCGCCGCGCAGGCGATCAGCGTGGGGGCCACGGCCAAGGACTGGGACGTGAATCACGACGCTACCGCGTCTGGTGACACGTGTGCTGGCTACCAGCATCCGGAGATCACCTGTCCCGAGGAGGCACCGGGCACGCAGCGGCGGTCGCTGTCCGTATTCTCCTCGCGCGGCCCCACCGAGGGTCGCTTCCTCAAGCCGGAGGTGGTCGCGCCGGGCTACAACATCGTCTCAGCCCAGTCCTCGCACGGTCTGGCGCTGGCCCAGAACGATCTCAACATCGGGACCCGCGATGATCCGTTCTACGCAACGGCGACGGGCACTTCCATGGCCTCGCCGGCCGCGGCTGGCGTGGCGGCACTCCTGCTGGATGGCTACCGGGACCTTCATGGCCGGCTACCCAAAGGCCCTTCCGGCCTGCCCGGCGTCAAGGCGCCCGCTTACGTGCTGGTCAAGGCAGCGATGATGAACACGGCCGCGCCCGACCTGCATGAGTCACGCTGGATCCTGTCCGTTGACTCGGGGACCGCAGAGGATGCCGCCCAATGCCCCGACACGCCGGATCCGCTGCTGCCCATCGTGTGTGACTTCGCGGACATCCTGACCGGCGGTTTCCTGGGCAGCCTCGTCCTATCGGACGTACGAAACGGAGCCGACGATCCGTTCGTGGGACCGCTGGGGGAGGGCGCGGGCCGCATCCGTCCCCAGGTGGCCCTCCGCGCACTCCGCGACGGAGTCGTGATCTATCGCGCGGCCGACAAGCCCCGGGCCGCCACAGCTCCGGGTAATCAGGACTATCAGGGCGCGTGGCACGCCGGCCTGCTGACGCCCGGGACCGCGCAGTCGGACCGTTTCCTGCTGAAGGCGGCCCCCGGAGCGGTCGCCACGACGGCCACCTTCAGCTTCGTTCCGGGTCAGCCCAGTGACGGCAGCCGCGCTATCCCCACGAGCGGCATCGGTGCCTGGTCGATCGGACTGCCCGGGCAGACGGCCATCACTTCCGGCGGAAGTGCCCGGGTGGCCTTCTCGGTCCTGCCGCCGAAGGGCACTCCGGCGGGCATCTACTCGGGCAGCGTGGTCGTCGACCTGAGCAACGGACAGGTCCTGCGCGTCCCGCTGCTGGCCAACGTGGCGATGCTCGACAAGAAGCTGGCCGAGGGAAACGTGCCGGGGACGCGCGCACGCATCGTTTCCGAGACCGACGTGTACGCCAGGGGTGACACCATCTGGCCGTCGCTGGTCGGGGCGGCGAACGGCGCCAAGTCGGACTGGCAGGTCTTCCTCGTGGAGATGCCGGCCGGCGCTTCCCGTGCCCGCTTCACGGCATGGGACGCAGCGGAAGGTGACGAGACGTACGACCTCTACCTGTATGACAAGGGATTCGACCTCGTGGCCAGTACCCATCCCTTCGCTGCGCCCGGTGTCACCGACGCTTCAGCCAACGACGCCCGGGGTCCCTCGACGGAGGCCGACCCCCAAGTCCTCGATGTCGAGGGTCTCAAGCCCGGGCTCTACAGGATCGTGGTGAACCGGGCACGAGTGGGTACGGTCGACCCTATCAAGGGTGACTTCGGCGCCTTCGTCCTCACCCTGGACAGCTTCGGCGGGCCATAGGGGCGGGCATCTCTCCGCCGATACTGCAACGCCTTCGCAACGGTTTCTAACGCTTGACACCCCACGCCGTGGTGCCTTAACCTCCACTTCAGATACCACGACTCGTGGTGTCATGAACCAGGAGGCCCGTCCGCCATGCTTCGCCCGTCTATCACCTCGCGGCACTTCGCTGGAAGGATGCGCACCGTCGCGATCGCAGCCCTGAGCGGCGTGCTGCTCGCAGCGGCCCTACCCGGGGTCGCCTCGGCCCAAGGGACAGCCATCGATCGCTACCTCGTCACCTACGACGGGACGTACGCGCTGAGTGGCAAATACGCGCTGGGTGGGGACTACGCCCTGAATCACCAGTACGCACTCTCGTTGGTCACCGCCGCTGGCGGAGTCGTGGTCTCGGACATGTCGCGTCAGATCGGCGTGATGGTGGTGGATGCGCCGGCGACGGGATTCGCCAACACACTGCGCGAGGATGCGCTGGTCGCTTCGGTCATCCGCGACTTCAGCTGGAAGGAGTACCCCACCCTCCAGGAGGCCATCTCAAGCGGGCAGCTGAAGACGGTCGACGAGTACGCTCTGGGCGAGCCAGCGGAGGGCGACGAGCCGCTTCAGGAACTGCAATGGGGACTGCGCATGATCCGCGCGCCCAAGGCCCACACGATCGAGGCCGGTTGGCGCAAGGTCGATGTCGGCGTCATCGACACCGGCATAGATGCCGCGCACCTCGACTTCATCCGGAACGGTGTTTCCAACGTGGACATCTCGCGCGGCGCGTCATTCGCGGGCTCGCCGGATGTGGCCACTGACAACGGGTTCCACGGGACTCACGTGGCGGGCATCATCGCCGCCCGCGAAAACGGTCACGGCGTGCTGGGTGTGGCACCCGATGTCACGCTCGTGCCCATCAAGGTGTGCGACGCCTCGGGCTATTGCTACGCATCAGCCGTGGCGCAGGGCATCACGTACGCCGGGGACATCCGTCTCGACGTCATCAACATGAGCCTCTTCGCGGACGACGAGCCGCCGCTTGGCTCCACCCAGTTCAAGTGCAAGAGCGATCCCGATCAATACGCCTTCCGGGTGATGGTCGAGCGTGCCGTCAAGTACGCCCGCTTCCGTGGCGCGGCGCCGGTGGCGGCCATCGGCAACTCGGACACTGACCTGACGAACCCTGGCGAGACGCAGCCGGGCGCCACGGACGAGGATTGCGACGTCGTGCCTGTGGAGGCAAAGGGCGTCACAGCGACCGTAGCCCTGGGGCCGGACGCCCTGAAGAGTTCCTACTCGTCTTACGGCTTCGGCCACGCTGACGTGGCTGCCCCCGGCGGCGACGCAGAGGCACTGGACGAGATCTGCACCGCCGAGATCATCTCGACGCTACCGGGCAACACCTGGGGCTGCCTCTCGGGGACATCCATGGCCTCACCTCATGTGGCCGGTGTGGCCGCCCTCATCGTGAGTCGGTTCGGCAGGCTGGGTTCTGACGGCGACGTCAAGGTCCCGGTCGGCAGCGTCGATTCGCGGCTGAAGGCTACCGCCGTCGACATCGGCACTCGTGGCTACGACG
>JALZLQ010000016.1 GCA_030858605.1 Chloroflexota bacterium | reverse complement strand
GGCGAGGATGGCGAGGTCCGGCGCTTCACCAACGCGGCACTCAAGGCGGAGGTCGATCAAGCGGCGGGCATGCTCGCCAACGAGGGCGTGCAAGCGGGCGACCGCGTGGGCATCCTGCTGCCGCTGCTCCCCGAGACGGCCATCGCGGTCCTGGCGCTGGGCAGGCTGGGTGCCATCTACACGCCCATCTTCTCGGGCTACGCGGCGCCGGCCGTGGCCAGCCGTCTCGACGACTGCGGCGCCACGATGCTGATCACTGCAGACGGCTTCCTGCGGCGCGGCGGGGTCGTGCCGCTCAAGCCGGTCGCCGACGCCGCGGTGGCGGCGGCCTCCTCGGTCAAGCGCGTGCTTGTCGTCCGCCGGCTGGGCGACCGCGCGGAAAGCCCGACAGGGTCGGTGCCCTGGGTCGATGGTCGGGACCGCTGGTGGGACGAGGCCATGGCCGATCCCGCGGTGTCCCCGCTTACAGAGGCGCCCGAGACCGAGCCGGAATCGCCCTACATGATCATCTACACCTCGGGCACCACCGGCAAGCCCAAGGGCGCGGTGCACGTCCACGGCGGCTTTCCCATCAAGGGGGCCCAGGACCTGGCGCACGGCTTCGATCTGCGGCGCGGCGACACGCTCTTCTGGTTCACCGACCTGGGCTGGATGATGGGGCCGTGGGCGATCTCCGGCGCACTGCTGCTGGGCGCCTCGCTGGTCATCTACGAGGGCACGCCCGACCATCCCGGCCCGGACCGCCTGTGGGACATCGTCGCCCGGCACGGTGTGACGCACCTGGGCCTCTCCCCCACCGTGATACGGGCGTTGATGGCCCACGGCACTGACCCTGTGAGGGGTCATGACCGCAGCTCCCTGCGCGTGCTGGGCTCCACCGGGGAGCCCTGGAACCCGGAAGCGTGGTGGTGGTTCTTCCAGGAGGCCGGTGAGGGCCGTTGCCCGGTCATCAACTACAGCGGCGGCACGGAGGTCTCGGGCGGCATCGTGTCGTGCAATCCGTTGACGCCCATCAAGCCGGCCTCTTTCGGCGGGCCGAGCTTGGGCACGGCGGCCGACGTCATCGGTGCCGATGGGTCGAGTGTGCGCGGAAAGGTCGGCGAGCTGGTCATCCGCCAGCCCCTGCCGGGCATGACACGCGGCTTCTGGCAGGACCAGGAGCGCTATCTGGAGACGTACTGGCGGCGCGTACCGGGCACCTGGGTGCACGGCGACTGGGCGATCGTCGACGGGGACGGCTACTGGTTCATCCAGGGTCGATCGGACGACACGCTGAAGGTGGCTGGCAAGCGCGTCGGGCCAGCCGAGGTGGAGAGTGCCGCCACGAGCCACCCCTCCGTGCTCGAAGCGGCCGCCATCGGCATCCCCCACGAGATAAAGGGCGAGGCTATCGTCGTGTTCTGCGTGCTGCGCCGCGGGGAGACGGACGATGAAGCGCTGCGCGCGGCGGTGTCCGCCCGCATCGTGGAGCAGATGGGCAAGGCGCTCAGGCCGGAGGCCATCGTGGTGGTCCCGCAACTACCCAAGACGCGCAGCGGGAAGGTGATGCGCCGCGTGGCGCGCGCGGCATACCTGGGCACTGACCCGGGCGACCTCTCCGCGCTGGAGGACCCGCTCGCCGTCCAAGCGATCTCTCGTGTCGGCCTTCCCGGGGTCTCGCGATGACGCCAGAGGTTCCGCGGCACCCCATCGTCTGGTTCGATTGGTGGGTATCAGACACCACGGCGGCCAGGCAGTACTACGGGCACCTCTTCGGATGACCCTTACCGCGCTCGAGAGCTACGGCCCGACTACTGGATGGTGGACATCGGCGGGATTTCGATCGGTGGCGCCATCTTCCGCGCAAGTGGCGCCCATCCTGGCCAGAAGACGACCGCGGCACCGTAGTCTACGTTCAAGTGCCCGACTTGGAGGCGTCCCTCGAGCGCGCCAAGGGCCTGGACGCGACCGTCGACATGGGCGTTACCCTCATCCCATCCTCTCGTACCCGTTTCGCCATCCTCCGCGATCCGTTAGGGACCAGGGTCGGTCTGTTCGCGGAGTGACGCGGCTTCCGCATGGGGGCTCTGCGACCGATGTCCTGCTCGACCACTTGGATGCACAGTTCCGCCCGGTAGGGAATCACCCGATGCGAAGGTGCCCGCAGACCACTTACGGTTGCACCGATGTCCACTGAGATGAAGTCCACTCCAGCCGCAGTCCACGACGACGTGACGGTGAGCTTCATGGTCGAGTCATACACGCCCGATGCGACGTCGGGAGTCGCCTCCGCACGGCAAGGCGCGCTCGCACCGGACGAAGGCTGGGCATCATCGGGTCGGGCGGTTCGCTACCAGGGCTCGATCGCGGTCCCTGAGGACGAACTCGTCTTCCATCTCTTCGTGGCCAGCGATGCCTCCGTGGTGCGGGAGCTGTGCGGGCGCGCAGGGATCCGGTGCGATCGGATAGTCGAGGCTGTCACAACGTGGAGGCGACCACGACCTACGCCCCCCTGACTGGGAGATTTCAGCCCGGCCTCACTGCAGGCTCTTCCGGATCGGAGAGGGAGTACGCTGGACTCCATGCCAACCCCCATCGTGGGTAGGGAAGGTGAGTGGCGCGCCATCGAACGGCTGCTCGAGGGCGCCGGGACAGGCCCCCGCGTGCTGGTCATGGAAGGGCCGCCGGGGATCGGCAAGAGCACCATATGGCGGGAAGCGCTCGCCGGATCCGAGGAGCGCGGCTTCCGGAAGCTGATCTCCGCCCCGGCTGAGACGGAACAGGGTCTCCCCTACACCGGGTTGCACGACTTGCTGGGCGCGATCCCGGACGCGGACATCGCCGCGCTGCCCGAACCGCAGGCACGTGCCTTGCGGGCCGCGCTCTACCGGTCGGACCCCTCCGAGGGGACAGCCGATGCAGCAGCGGTGGCGATCGCCGCGTCCCGCCTCCTCCAGCGGATGGCCGAGCGTGGCCCGCTGTTGCTAGCGGTGGACGACCTCCAGTGGCTGGACGCTTCATCCGCGGCGGTGTTCCGCTTCTGCCTTCGCCGGCTGGGCTCTGCACGGGTGGCGGTGCTCATCTGTCGGCGGAGTGGCTCCGCCGACACAGCGGGCTCAGAGCTCGCCCTCGCCGACATCGTGGAGCAGCTGACCGTCGGGCCGCTCTCCCTGGGCGCTCTCCACAGGGTCGTGCAGGAGCGACTGGGTGTCCGGCTCGCACGACCCGCCCTGGTGCGACTTCACGGATGGACCGAAGGCAACCCGTATCTGGCGCTCGAGCTCGTGCGGGCCTACGGTCCTGAAGGCCCCGCCGCGATGTCGCAGGGAGCGCCTCCGCCCGAGGCGCTGCGAACCGCGCTGGGACGTCGCATCGAGTCCTTGCCCAAGCAGATGCGCCGACTCCTGGAGGCCACGGCGCTGCTGGGCCGGCCCCCACGATCCCTCCTGCTACGCCTGATGGGCGGGGACGACACGACCGACGCGACGGCCGCCAACCTGGCTCGCGCGGAGCGCGCCGCCTGCTCCGCGCTGAGGGGGACTGCGTGCGCATCGATCACCCGCTCCTGGGGTCGGTGATAGCCGGTTCCATGCCGACGGCGGAGCGGCGAGCCCTTCACAGGCGCATCGCGGAGGTCATGGACGAGGGACCGGAGCGAGCACGTCACCTGGCCGCCGCCTCCGATCGGCCGGACGAGGCCATCGCCGCCGCTCTGGACCTTGCCGCCGCCAGTGCGGCCGCGCTGGGGGCCTCGATCGAGGCCGCCGATCTGCGCGACATGGCGTTGCGCCTCACACCGACCGACCGGTCCGCGACGGCGGGTCGCCGCCGCCTGGCGTTGGCCGAGGCACTCTTCACCGCAGGCGACACCGGGCGGG
>JALZLQ010000180.1 GCA_030858605.1 Chloroflexota bacterium | reverse complement strand
CCCAGGATGGACAGGGCATCTCCACGGTTCGGCTTGACGTCCACGTCCAGCACGGTGTCGCCGAGCAGCGCCGACAGGGACTCCCCCAGCGTGCTCCCGGCATCCAGGATGAGGATCCCGTCAGCGTCGGGCGTGAGGCCCAACTCGGCGCCGGAACAGAGCATGCCCTCGCTCCGTGCGCCAGCGATGCGCGTGACTTCGATGCGACGGTCGCCCGGCAGGATGGCGCCTGGCAGTGCCACGGGCACCCGCTGGCCGGCCATGATGTTGGTGGCGCCACAGACGATGGTCAGCTCTGGCTGTCCCTCGCCCGTGCGCACCCTGGTCAGCGAGAGGCGCTGCGCGGTCGGGTGTGCGTAAACCTCGATCAGCTCGCCCACCACGACCGAAGACCAGTCGGCACCGATGCGCTGGATGCCCTTGACCTCCATGCCCAGCAGCGTGAGGCGCTCCGCCAGTGCCTCGGGAGTGAGCTCGATGTCCACGAATTCGCGCAGCCATGACAGGGGGACGCGCATCTCAGAACCGCTCCAGGAAGCGCAGGTCGTTGCCCAGGAATACGCGCAGGTCGCTTATGCCGTAGCGCAGCATGGCGATGCGGTCGGTGCCCATGCCGAAGGCGAAGCCTTGATAGCGCTCCGGGTCGTGGCCGCCGTTGCGCAGGACCACCGGGTGGACCATGCCAGCGCCCAGGATGGTCATCCAGCCGCTCCGGCCACAGGCCGGGCAGCCATTGCCCTCGCAGGAGACGCAGCGGATGTCAAAGGCCACGGAGGGCTCCGTGAAGGGGTAGTAGCCGGGCCGGAAACGTGTCGCCCTGCCCTCGCCGAACATGGCATGGGCGAACCCATCGAGCAGGCCACGCAGGTGGGCCATGGAGGTGCCCTCATCGACCATCAGGCCCTCGACCTGGAAGAACTCTGAGCCATGACTGGCGTCCACGGCCTCGTACCTGTAGCAGCGGCCGGGCGTCAGGACCCGGATCGGTGGCGCCATCTCGCGCATGGCTCGGATCTGGCCCGGCGAGGTATGGGTGCGCAGGAGGAGGCGGCCACCGCCAGGCTCGGCGGGCGCCTGCATGGTCCCTTCCTTGCCGGGTGGTCGCACGTATATCGTGTCCCACAGGTCCCGGGAGGGATGATCGGCGGGGATGTTGAGCGCCTCGAAGTTGAGTTCGTCTGTCTCGACCTCAGGGCTTTCGTAGACCGAGAAGCCGTACGCCCCGAAGAAGCGGGCGATCTCCCGCTCCGTCTCGACGATGGGATGCAGCGACCCGCGTCGCAACGGCCGGCCCGGCAGGCTGACATCCACCCGCTCGCCGGCCATGCGCACCTCCAGCGCGATGGACTCCAGCCGCTGACGTCGCTGTGCGACGGCGGCCTCCACGTCGGCGCGGATGGGGTTGGCCAGGGCACCTACGCGCGGACGATCCTCGGCCGGAAGTGAACCGATGCCGCCGAGCAGCGACCGCAGCTCTCCCTTGCGTCCCAGGTAGGCGGCCTCGACGTCGTCCAGGCTCGCGGGATCGGCCGTTGTAGCGATGGCCGCGAGCGCCCCTTCGCGGAGCGCGGACAGCCGGGCGGAGAAGGCCTCCAGATCCACCAGGAGCGAGACGTGCTGACCGGCCGGTCAGCCGGCCTTCGCGACCTCAGCGATCCGGGCGAAGGTCATCGGGTCTCTCACGCAGATATCGGCCAGGACCTTGCGGTCCAGGGTCACGCCGGCCTTCTTCAGGCCGTTGATGAGCCGCCCATAGGTCAGGCCCTGCTCACGGGCGGCGGCGTTGAGGCGCGTGATCCAGAGCGCGCGCATCTGGCGCTTGCGCTGCTTGCGACCCGCGTAGGCGTAGGCCATGGCATGCAGCTGCGCCTCGCGCGCCGGCTTGATCAGCTTGGACCGCGTACCTCGACGGCCCTCGGCCGATTTGAGGAGCCGCTTGTGACGCTTGTGTGCGGCGACGCCGCGCTTGACTCGTGCCATGACGCTCTCGAAGCTCCTAGAGGTACGGCAACAGGCGTCGGACCTGCGCTGCGTGTGTGGGGTTCAGGGCT
>JALZLQ010000246.1 GCA_030858605.1 Chloroflexota bacterium | reverse complement strand
ATGCACGCGGACATCCTCTACCAGCTCCTGGCTCGACCCGAGGACTATCCCCTGCGCTGGCGTGCACCAGGCTTCGGCCGCCAGGTCGATCTGGTGCGGGCTCACCTGCGACCCATCAACTCCCATGAGTCGCTGGATCGGAGCTATGCCCGGGAGCACTTCCACATCGACCGCATCGGGACCGCGCCGCCAAGCCCAGAGGGTCTCTTGCGCCGCAGTGCCACGGACGTCGCCTACGCCCACCGCTGGCTGGAGCTATCGGGACGGCGTGACGAAGGACCGTGGATCACGCTCTTGGGGGAGCCGTGAAGCGACTGGGACCGCTCACTGCTGCGCGACGCACTCGACGGCTGGCGGCCCGGCTCCTGTACCCAGGCAGGTCAGGGCGTGCCGTTTCGCAGCGACCGCGTGTCCACCACCTCGAAGTCGGTGCCAGTGATGTCCTCCAGGTCGTGCAGGTCGTCGTCGTCCCGACGGGGGTCGGGAGCACCCTTTACGTCACAGGTGACCCGTAGTCGGCGAGGATCATGCTGTAGCTTGCGAGCCGGTCGAGGCTCGGATGACGGTCCAGGGGCCCATCTGCGCGGGCAGGACGTACCATCGGGGCCATGCGGCTCTCTCTCTTCGGCGCAACCGGCGACATCGGGCGTTTCGTGCTGGAACAGGCCCTCGCAGCAGGGCATGACGTCACGGCGCTCACGCGCGACCCCGGCAAGCTGGCCGATCCCGCGGCGGGAGATCGTCTGCGAGTCGTGATCGGTGACATCGAGGACTACGGCGCGGTGGCAGGAGTCGTGGCTGGCAGTGACTCGGTCATCAGCGCGCTGGGTCCCACGAGCAACACGGCCGATCAGGTCGAACTGTTCGAGCGATGGGCCGGGCACCTGGTCCGCGCCGTGGAGGCGCAGCCATCGACCCGTGTGGTGATCCTGTCCGGCGCCGCGGTGGACGTGCCCGGGGAACGCAAGGGTCTGGGGGACCGCATCGCCTCGGCCGTCGTACGGAAAGCTGTTCGGCACGTGGTGGCGGCCAAGCAGGTCGAGTTCGACGTCGTTTCGCGCAGTCGTCTGGAGTGGATCGCCGTGCGGCCGCCGCGGGTGGTGCCAGGTCCGCGCACGGGGCGCTACCAGGCGGGAATGGACCTCCGACTGGGCCCACGCTCCAGGATCCACCAGCCCGATCTGGCCGAGTTCCTGCTGCGTCAGGCGAGTGACGACACCTGGCTCCGCCGGGCACCGTTCGTGAGTTCCTGATCCCTCAGCCCGCCGCCTCGAGCTGCCCTGCGGGGTCGGGCCGTGCCGCCTGAGGGCCTCGGCCTCACCGCCCTGGCCGCTTTCGTCGCGGCGGTGGCGGTCGCTGGGTGGCTGCGACAACGGCGCGTCCTGTTGGCCGGGCAGCGCGAGCTGGCGTCGATACGCGCGGAACTGGGCGTGGCGGCGGGCGACGACCTTCCCCGCGCCGTTCGTGCCCTCATGGCGGACGTAGCGGGGACGCAGGGCGCGGCCCTCCGGGCAAAGGATGACCTGAGCCAGGTCGGAGAGCTGCTGGAGACGGGCGTCGTGCACATCGATGCCGGCTTGCGCGTCACCTCGGCCAATCGCGCCGCACACTGGCTGCTCGGCCAGCGCACCGGATCACTCGTGGGACGCTCCACCATGGAGGCCTTCGTTGATCACCGCATGGAAGCCCTTGTGCGCTCAGCGGCCAGCACGGGCGCCACCAGCCGGGAGCTGGCCACGGGCGATGGCAGCGACCGGATCGTGTTGGTGCGGGCGCGCCCGGGCACGGGTGGCGGCATCTGGCTCGTGCTGGAGGACGTTACCGAGCTGCGGCGGCTCCAGCGCATCCGCACCGAGTTCATAGACAACCTTTCGCACGAGCTGAGGACACCGCTGACCACGGTGCGGCTGCTCACGGAGACCGTATCGCGCGATCTGGAGGATGTGGTAGTGCCCGGCCGGATACGCGATCGCATCAAGAAGATCGACGTCGAGACGGGGCACCTGGTCCAGATGGTGAACGAGCTACTGGATCTCTCGCGCATCGAGGGTGGCGCGCCGCAGCTGCTGCGCGACGAGGTCGAGCTGGGCGGCGTCATCCGCGTGGCGCTGGAGCGCATCCGGCCCTTCGCGGACCGCCAGCGCGTGACCCTCGCCGCCGACCTTCCTGAGGGGGACCTGCCGCGGGTGGTCGGCGACGAGGAACGGCTGGGGCAGCTGCTCATCAACCTGCTGCACAACGCCGTGAAGTTCTCGCAGGACCGGACACGGGTCGTGGTCACCGCCCGGGAGGAGAGCGGCGAGGTCCTTGTGATGGTCAGCGACCAGGGAGCCGGCATCCCGCGCGGTGACCTGGACCGAGTGTTCGAGCGCTTCTACAAGGTGGACAAGGCGCGTGTACGCGGCGTCGGTGGCACCGGGCTCGGGCTGGCCATCGCACGGCACATCGTGGAAGCGCACAGCGGGCGCATCTGGGCGGAGAGCGAGGAGGGAAGCGGTTCCACCTTCAGCTTCGCCCTGCCCCTGCGCGTGTCGACCTAGCGAGGAATCGGCGGCTCGGCACGAAACGTTAACCCTCCGAAGGTGAGGCGACAACGTCGTGGCGGAACGATGCATGCGTCCACCGATCACCGTACGCAGGAGAGCCGTCGTGCACCAGACCCCAGCGAGACGATCGCTCACTTTCCGAGCAGTCATAGCCGCACTCAGTGCCACACTCCTCGCAGGAGGCGTCGCCTCCGCAGCCGAGCCCGATCATGTGAAGGAGGGGCCGAGCTCCTCTCAGACGCCGTACCTACAGGCCATCGCGAAGGACGTTCGGATCATCTCGTTGCTCACGGTCGGCGATTCGGTCGGCGGGTACCGGATGGCCGGGATCCCGGATGGCATCGGTGTGCTTCCCGGCGAAGATGGCACGTTCACCATCCTCATGAACCACGAGTTTCCCGAGGCGGTCGGGGGGCCTCGCGACCACGCGCCCAGCGGGGCCTTCGTCTCGCGCTGGACCGTCCGAGAGAGTGACTTCGCGGTCCTCGAGGGCCGCGACCTCATCCAAGCCGTCTCCACCTATGACCATACGACCGGATCCTACGCACCGCCGGCCTATGGTGAGTTGCTCGGCCGACTTTGCTCCGCGGACCTGCCGCGCCGCTCCGCGTTCTATGAGCGCGCCTCGAGTTCGGGCTTCCGGGGCCGGATCCTCCTTCACGGGGAGGAGGTCGGTGCCGAGGGAAGGGCGTTCGGCACCGTGGCCAAGGGCGACGAAGAAGGAACTTCCTACGAGCTGCCCTACCTGGGTAAGTTCAGCTGGGAGAACGCGGTGGCGCATCCGTCCACCGGCGACCGTACCG
>JALZLQ010000245.1 GCA_030858605.1 Chloroflexota bacterium | reverse complement strand
CCGTTCCGAAGACACGACCGGCGCCCTCCACGGCAGAGCTCCAAGCGCTGCTGGCCGCGAATCCAGCGGCCAACTGGATGGCAGGTGCCAACAGCTCTGCCCAGGCCAGCCGCCCATAGCGGGCGTGAGCGTCTCCCCACGACCGGATGGCACCGGGCACGGTCACCGTCCACGGCCCGCGCACGGGCATCTCCTCGAGGCCCGCCGCGCCGGCCGCCTCGATGGACGCTCCCAGCGCTGACCGGCCGCTGCCGTTCAGCGCCGCCGCGCGACCGAGCTTGGGGTCCCAGATGAGCCAGAAGGCATCGCCACCCAGGCCGCACATGTAGCCGGTAACGACGGCCAGCGCGGCGTTGGTGGCGATGGCCGCGTCCACGGCGTTGCCGCCGGCGCGCAGTATCGCCGTTCCGGCCTGGCTGGCAAGATGATGCGGCGAGGCCACGGCACCATTGGCGCCCCGCACGAGGGGTGCCGGAGCGAGGGCCACCTCGCGAGGATCCACGCCACTCACCTCAACCGGCCAGGTTAGGCGCCAGCCAGCGCTCCGCCTCGCTGAGCGTCCAGCCCTTGCGCCTGGCGTAGTCCTCCACCTGGTCAGGGGTGATGCGCCCGAGACCGAAGTATCGAGCATCCGGATGCCAGAAGTAGAGGCCGCTCACGGATGAGGCGGGGAGCATGGCCATCGACTCGGTCAGGGTCATGCCCGTCCTGGTCTCCGCCTCGAGCAGGTCGAAGATCGTCCGCTTCTCGGTGTGATCGGGCGCGGCTGGGTAGCCGGGCGCGGGACGGATGCCCTGGTACGCCTCCGCGATGAGTGCCTCGTTGGGCAGTGACTCGTTCGGTGCGTAGCCCCACAGCTCGCGGCGCACGCGCTCATGCATCCATTCCGCGAATGCCTCCGCCAGCCGGTCAGCAAGGGCCGTGAGCAGGATGGCGTTGTAGTCGTCGCGCGCCTCGACGTACACGGCGCGTGCCTCCTCCAGCCCCAGGCCGGCGGTCACCGCGAACGCGCCAACGTAGTCCTGCACGCCCGTCTCCAGCGGGGCCGTGTAGTCGGCCAGCGCAACGTTGGGCCGGCCGTCGGGCTTGGCCATCTGCTGACGCAGCGTGTGGAAGCGCGACAGCTCGGCCTCCCGCGATGCGTCCGCGTACAGCACGATGTCGTCGTCCGACGTGGAAGCGGCCGGCCAGAAGCCCACCACGCCACTCGCCCGGAGGGTGCGCCGCTCCACGACGCGCCGCAGCAGCGCCTGGGCATCCGCATAGAGTGATGTCGCCGCTTCGCCGACGCGCGCATCTTCCAGGATCTGGGGGAACTTGCCGGCCAGCTCCCAAGTGGAGAAGAACGGCCCCCAGTCGATGCGCTCGACGAGCTCTTCGAGGGGCACGTTGGCGAAGGTGCGCACGCCCAGGAAGGTCGGACGGGGTGGCGGCTCCGTCGTCCAGTCGAGGCTGAGCCGGTTTGCCCGTGCCGCCGTCAGGCTGACGAAGCGTGACCGGTCGTCCCGGTTCTCATGCTGGCGACGCACTTCCGCATAGTCGGTCCGGGTGCGTTCCACGAAGGCGTCACGCGTGGTCGTGTCCAGCAGCGCCCCGGCCACGCCCACAGCGCGAGAAGCGTCGATGACGTGGACCACCGGCGCCTCATAGGCCGGCTCCAGCTTGACCGCAGTGTGGGCGCGCGACGTGGTGGCGCCGCCGATGAGCAGCGGCATGGTGAAGCCCTCACGCTGCATCTCGGTGGCCACGGTGCGCATCTCCTCCAGGGAAGGGGTGATGAGGCCCGACAGGCCGATCAAGTCGGCCTTCTCCTCGCGTGCCGTCTCAAGGATCCGCGGCCAGGGCACCATCACGCCAAGGTCGATGACCTCATAGCCGTTGCAGGCCAGCACGACGCCCACGATGTTCTTGCCGATGTCGTGCACATCGCCCTTGACCGTGGCCATGACCACCTTGCCGGCCGAGCGGCGGCCACCAGCGTCGACGCGCTGCCCGACCTCCTTCTCGGCCTCGATGAAGGGGATGAGGTGCGCCACCGCGCGCTTCATCACGCGCGCGCTCTTGACCACCTGCGGCAGGAACATCCGGCCGCTGCCGAAGAGATCGCCCACGACGTCCATGCCCGCCATGAGGGGCCCCTCGATGACATGGATGGGCCGATCGGCGCGCTGACGGGCTTCTTCCGTGTCCTCCACGATCCAGTCGGCGATGCCCTCGACCAGCGAATGCTTGAGCCGTTCCTCCACGGGCGATTCACGCCAGGTCAGGTCCGGTCCACCCGCCGTGGTCTGGCCGCGCACCGTGTCGGCGATCTCCAGGATCCGCTCCGTGGCGTCGTCGCGCCGGTCGAGCACCAGGTCTTCCACGCGTTCGCGAAGGTCGGCCGGGATGTCGTCATGGACTGGCAGCGCGCCGGCGTTGACGATGGCCATGTCCATACCCGCCGCGATGGCGTGATACAGGAACACGGCATGGATGGCCTCCCTGACCGGATCATTGCCCCGGAAGGAGAAGGACACGTTGGAGACGCCGCCGCTGACCAGCACGCCGGGCAGCTCGGACTTGATGCGCGCGGTGGCCTCGATGAAGGCGTTGGCGTAGCCCGCGTGCTCCTCGATGCCAGTGCCGATGGCGAAGATGTTGGGATCGACGATGACGTCCTCGGACTCGAAGCCGGCCTTGGTGATGAGGAGATCGTGGGCGCGAGAAAGGATGGCCAGCTTGCGCTCGACCGTGTCGGCCTGGCCCTGCTCGTCGAAGGCCATCACGATGACCGCCGCGCCGTACCGTCGGGCGAGACCAGCCTGGCGGAGGAACTGCTCCTCGCCTTCCTTGAGGCTCACCGAGTTCACCACCGCGCGTCCTTGCACGCAGCGCAGGCCGGCCTCGATGACCGACCACTTGGAGGAGTCGATGACGAAGGGCACCCGCGAGATGTCCGGCTCGGAGCCCAACAGGTTCAGGAAGCGCGTCATGGCCGCTTCTGAGTCGAGGAGCGCCTCGTCCATGTTGACGTCCAGCATCTGGGCGCCGTTCTCGACCTGCTGCCGGGCGACCTCCACGGCTTCCGCGAAGCGGTCCTCCAGGATGAGCTTGGCGAAGCGCCGCGAGCCGGTGACATTGGTGCGCTCGCCGACATTCACGAAGAGCGTGTCCTGGCCGATATCGAGCGGCTCCAGGCCGGAGAGGCGCGTGCGTCGCTCCACCGTGGGGATCTGGCGTGGGGCGCGTCCGGCGACACGTTCCGCGATGGCGCGGATGTGGTCGGGGGTCGTGCCGCAGCAGCCGCCGACCAGGTTGAGTGCGCCCTCGTCGACCAGTTGGCCGAGGACGCCCGAGGTCTCGGACGGTGGCTCGTCATAGCCGCCGAACGCGTTCGGCAGGCCGGCGTTGGGATGAGCGCTGACGGGCACGTCCGCCAGGCGAGATAGCTCCTGAAGGTACGGTCGCAGGAGCCGCGCGCCGAGGGCGCAATTGAGGCCCACCGCGAACGGCCGCGCATGGCGCACGCTGTTCCAGAAGGCGCCCACCGTCTGACCGCTCAACGTGCGGCCCGAGGCGTCCGTGATGGTGCCGCTGATCATCACGGGCAGCCGATAGCCCAAGTTCTCGAAGAGCGTCTCTACAGCGAATATGGCGGCCTTCGCGTTGAGCGTGTCGAAGACGGTCTCGATGAGCAGGATGTCCGCTCCGCCCTGGACCAGGCCGCGCGCCGCTTCTTCGTAGGCGAAGGCCAGCTCCTCGAAGGTGACGTTGCGCGCGCCCGGATCATTGACATCCGGCGAGAGTGAGGCGGTCCGGTTGGTGGGACCGAGCGAACCGGCCACGTAGCGGGGCCGATCGGGCTGCTGCGCCTCTGACGCATCCGCGGCGGCACGGGCCAGACGGGCTGCCTCGCGATCGATCTCCTGGGTCACGTCCTCAAGTCCGTAGTCGGCCATGGAGATGCGGGTGGCATTGAAGGTGTTGGTGCTGATGATGTCGGCGCCCGCGTCGAGATACGCGGCGTGGATGTCGCTGATGATGCCGGGCTGGGTAAGCGACAGCAGGTCGTTGGCGCCACGCAGGTCGTGGGGGTGGTCGCGGAAGCGCTCCCCGCGGAAACCCGCCTCGTCCAGGGTGTGGGCCTGGATCATCGTGCCCATGGCGCCGTCGATGACCAGGATGCGCTCGGCGAGCAGCGCAGGCAGGCGCGCCACGCGTCGATCGCGAGGGGCGTCGCCGGTAGACGCGGTACTGTGGCGCGGGGTAGGGGAGGGACTCATCGTGAAGTCGAGTCTAGCGGGGCCATCGGGGATGCCCGGCGATACGCGCCGGCGCGCGGCACCAGCTGGGTAGGATGGTGCCATGAACGAGACGACCGCGGACATCCAAGCCGACGCCTTGCGGCCCTCCGAGACGGATGCTCTCGATGCGTGGACCGATCGGGTCCGCGCGGATCGCCGACAGGTCGATAGCGCCCGTGAGGCCGCCGACCCCGCCGACTTCTACGCCCCCGTGGCTGATCGCTTTCGACTCGATCCGCGCCGGACCGAAGACGCGACCCTGGAGGTCCTGCTTTCGCTCGCGGCGGTCGGGCAGACCTGGCTCGATGTGGGCTCGGGAGGCGGTCGCTTCGCCCTGCCCCTGGCGCTCCAGGTGGACGAGGTCGTCTGCGTCGAGCCCAGCCCGTCGATGGTCGCCGTGCTGCGCGAGGGCATGCTCGAGCACGGCATCCGCAATATCACCATCGTGCCCGAGTGCTGGCCAGCGGCAAACGCCGGCGGCCTTGGTCCGATCGACGTCTCGCTGATGGCGCACATCGGCTACGACATCGAGGAGATCGGCCCCTTCCTGGATGCGGTCGAAGCTGTAGCTCGACGGCGCTGCGTGGCGGTGATGGGGGAGGGGGCCATGACCACGGTCGCCAGCATGTTCTGGGAGCCGGTCCACGGCGAGCCAAGGGTCGCGTTACCGGCTCTGCGCGAGTTCGTCACGCTGCTCTTGGCCCGTGGTCGGATCCCCGAGATCCAGCTTGTCGAGCGCGTGCCGCCGTCGTTCGACGCCATGGATGACGTGCTGGCCATGGCTCGGAGGCAGCTCTGGGTGCGTCCCGGGAGCGCCAAGGATGCCGCGCTCAGGGAGCTCGTCCAGGATCGCGCCGAAGAGCGCGAGGGACGCTTCGCGCTGGAGTGGGGCCCGACTCGGATCGGCATCGTCACCTGGGAGCCGCCTGCCCGGGAGTGAAGGGGAGTGGCATGTTCGCGACACTGGCCGGCCCGTACCCACGGCCGGCACCCAGGCCGGCGCTAGACCCGGAAGACGAGGGGCTTGATGACGCAACGCACGCGCTGCGTCAGGTCATGGCTGACCAGATCGACGCTGGTCTGGGCCTGCTGTGCGACGGCGCGATCCAGGGTGAAGGTCCCACGATGGCGCTCGTGCGCGAACTGCATGGCCTCGTCACGCGGGGAGCGGGCGCGGGCATTCAGGCCCTGGCGGCACGACCTCCGCAGTGGTCGGAGCCCGTCCTCGTCGCTGCCTGGCAGTCCGCCACCGAGGCGGCGCGGATGCTGACCGCCGAGCGGGATCTTCCGCCGCTGCCCGTGAAGGCCTGCCTGCCCGGTCCATACACGCTCGCTCGCTGGATCGATCCGGGTGACGTGGGTCGCGAGCCGCTCATCGTCTCGCTCGCGGAGGCCCTCGCGCAGGAGGTACGCGCGCTGATCGCGGCCGGCGCGCCGGTGGTCCAGATCGACGAGCCCGGCCTGATCCATATCGGCCCGGACGACGATGCCGAGCGTGCCCTTGCCACGGCCGCCTTGACGCGGCTCACCGACGGGGTATCGGACCCGGAGGCACACCTCTGCCTGGCCGTGGCCGGCGGCAGCGCTGAGCACGCCGGACCGGATCTCTTGTTCGAGCGCCCGTTCCGGTCCTACCTGTTCGACCTGATCAGCGGGCCGGACGACTGGCGGCTCATCGCCCGTGCCCCGCGCGACCGAGGCATCGTGTGCGGAGTCGCCGACGCGCGTACGGACGCGCCCGACGACGAGCCGGTCATGATCTGGGCAGCGCGGTACGCGGCATCGCTCAACGGGCGTGGTCCCGACCGGGTGGGACTGAGTCCATCAGCCGGCTTCGAAGCCCTCTCGACCGCGGCGGCGCGCAGCAAGATGGGCGGTCTGGCGCGGGCAGCGAGCAAGGCCGGTCTCTCCGCCGGAACCCTCGCGACACGGATCGACCCGCGCGCCGTGGACGCGCGCAGCGCGGCGATGGGGCGATACGAGCCGCGTGCTGCGGCGCTGCCGGAGGAGCACGGCCCGGGCGAATA
>JALZLQ010000228.1 GCA_030858605.1 Chloroflexota bacterium | reverse complement strand
GTACCGGCCCGATCGGTTGGCCTTGCTGCTGTCGTCGCCGAGTGCGTCCGACGGGGCAGTCCCTCCCGCTTCGGCGGCCGGCGGGCCGCTCTCGCGCGCTCGCTGGTCCGGATAACTACGCTCCTTCCGCTCCCCTCTCCACGCTGGAGCCTGTACCGCTAGGAGCCGCGTGGTCCGAAGCCATCCGCTCTATCCACTGAGCTACGGGCGCGTGGGCCCATTGTAGGTCCGCGCCGCGCGCTGCTTCGATGATCAGCTTGGAGCGGCCAGATCCCGGCGCGGGAAGGCGACCCAGGCATAAGCCACCGCCGCAGCGATGACGACCGCGAACAGCGCCACATCTGCGGCCATGATCCGTCCGTCAAGCACTTCCTTGGCGGCCATGTGGTGAAACAGCGAGTAGTCCTGCAGCCAAGCCGCGTCCGGCCAAAGCGAGCCGATCACCTCGAGCAGGTACGAGATCAGCACGATGGCCAGCGTGATGCCCAGGGCCGGCGCGACCCGGTCGAATGAGACCGTGGCGGCAAAGCCGATGGCCAGGAAGCACATGAAGAGCAGCCAGCCGACCAGCCAGAGGAGTGGCAGGTTGGTCAGTGTCAGCTCGTCCAGTACGCCCATCAGGCTGGCACTCAGCACGCTGGCCAGCAGGTGCGCTACCAGCAGGATGGCCAGGAAGAGAGCGCCCGCCAGGAACAACGTGACGTACAGCGCATGCCGCGAGATCGGTCGCGACAGGATCACCTCCAGGGTGCCGCGCTGCCGCTCCCCGGCCACCGCGAAAGTGGCGAAGCCGATGGCGAAGATGCCCATCAGCACGAGCGTGAAGGGATGGATGAAGCCAAGGGCTATGGAGCCGTGCAGGCTGAACACGTCGCCCCCGCCGAACTGCGCGAACTGGGAGAGCAGGGGGTTGCCCTCGACGAGCTCCTGCAGGTCGCGCCCGAAGGTGGCGTAGATGATGGGCAGTACGAAGCCCCAGGCGAACATGCCGACGCCGGCGGCCAGGAGCCGCAGTCGGTTGGCGGCCAGCGTGCGACGGAAGAGCGGGCCGTTCACGACTCGTCCTCTGGCGAGATCTTCCAACCGGTCTCCGGTGTGGTCTCCCGGTCGGTCTCCGGCTGCCTCGCCGCCTGCCCTTCCGGAGCGTCTTCGGCATAGAACTCAAGGAACGCTTCCTCCAGCCGGGCTGGCTCGATGGTCAGATCCACCACGCGCGCTCCCGCGATCGCGGACAGGAACGGCCCGATGTCGCCCTCGACCTGGCACGAAAGGTGGCCATCGCGCAGCTGCACCACGCTGATGCCCGGGACTCCCTCGAGCGACGGCAGCGCACCCTCGACGCGCATCTCCACCTGTCGGCGGCGGCGACGGAGCAGGTCCTCCACGTCCGAGAGAGCCACCAGTCGGCCGGCGCGGATGATGGCCACGCGGTCGCACACCCGTTCCACCTCTGACAGGACGTGCGATGAGAAGAAGATGGTCCTGCCACCGCGCCGGAGGTCGTCCAGGATGTCGTAGAAGGCGCGCTGCATGAGCGGGTCCAGACCCTCCGACGGCTCATCCAGGATGGCCAGCTCCGGATCGTGCTGGAGCGCCTGGATGATGCCGATCTTCTGGCGCATCCCGCGGGAGTAGTCGCGCACTGGGCGTCGTAACGTGGCCGCGGACAGCTCAAGGCGGTCCAGGAGAGACCGCCTGCTTGGCGAGCCACGTCCGTACAGGTCGGCCAGGTAGTCCAGCAAGCCCTCTCCGGTCATCGTGTCGTAGAAGGAGACGCCGCTGGGCAGGTAACCCACCCGCCTGCGGATCTCCGGAGCATCACCGACCACCGGCTGGCCAAGCAGCTCGGCCGAGCCTCCGGTCGGCCGCAAGAAGCCGAGCAAGATGCGGATGAAGGTGCTCTTGCCCGCCCCGTTCGGACCGAGGAAGCCGAATATCTCGCCAGGGCGGACCTCGATGGTCAGGTCCGAGAGCGCTCGGACCCCTGCGGTCCGCTCTCCCCTCCTGGCTCCCGGAAGCGATCGGCCGACGCCGTAGGTCTTGGAGAGCCCATCTGTGACGATCGCGCTCATCGGTGTCGGGATGGTTCAGGCACGTGACCGGACGGTCCGTGCTCGGCAGCCGATCAGAGGTCGTGCGAGCGCCGCCGAACGGCCCACCACCCGACGGGCAGCAGTCCACCAGCCACCAGGAGCTTCAGCAGGTCACCCGGCAGGAAGGGGAAGAGGCCCGCCTGAAGCGTCTCGCTCAGCGACAAGCCGACAGCCGCGGCCAGCCAGGGCAAGCCGACCAGGTAGATGACCACGTTCGCAGCGAACATCGCCACGACGGCACCGCGCAGCGTTCGATCCCAGCCGTGCTCGGCCAGTGCGCCCGCCAACGCCGCTGCCGCAAGGAAGCCCAGCAGGTAGCCGCCCGTCGCGCCGAGCACCAGTCGACCGGCTTCCAGGCTGGCGATGGTGTCGAAGCCGGCCGCATGCGCTCCGGCCGAGTCAACGGCGAACACCGGCAGGCCGACCGAGCCGAGCCCGAGGTAGAGCAGGGTCGAGGCGCTGCCACGCCGGAAACCGAGGGTGGCGCCCGTGAAGAGCACGGCGAAGGTCTGCAGCGAGAACGGCACGTACCTGCTTCCCGGCACTTCGAAACCGGGGAAGGCGAAGGCGGGCACGGGGAAAGAGACGTATGCCCCGATGACCATCAGCAGCGTGCCCGCCAGGATGAGGGCCAGGTGACGCTGCCAGGCGGACGCGCGCTCGCCAACACTGATGGGCACAAGGAAGTCGCCCAGCGTCACGCCGTATTCGGCCCGTGGCGAGCGATCCCAGCGTGCAGCGACCATCGAGAGTGACTCTATCAGCCGGACGGGGTCTTCAGGGGTGCGCCTCCAGCCTCGTCGCGGGGTGCGCCTCCAGGCTCGTCGCGGGGTGCGCCTCCGTCGTCTTCGACCGACTCGGTGATGGCTAACTGCAACGCGCCAAGGTTCAGCTCGACGAGGTCGACCTCGAGATCGTGCCGGCCCACAGCCAGTGGCTGCGCCGTCACGTGGAGCGTGACCCGTTCACCGCGTCGCACGGGAACGGGCGAGGTTCGGGAGATATCCACGGCGCGCACGACCTCGTCCGAGCCATCGCGCTGCGCGGTGATGCCCGCCGGGTCCATGACCACGCCGTCTACCGCGATCCTGGTCACGCCCACCAGCGTCCCTTCGCCCATGTCGTTGTGGGCCTGGAGCCGGAACCCGGTCGGCGTGTTGCGCAGGCTGCCCGCCACGTAGAAGCGACGCACGAGGAAGGTGGGGACGCGCATGGGTCGAGAGTAACCTCGCCGGGCGCAGCCCGCCGGTGCTCGGGTAGACTGCGGCTTGCCCGCGGTGGCCTTAGCTCAACCGGCAGAGCATCGGATTGTGGTTCCGAAGGTTACGGGTTCGACCCCCGTAGGCCACCCCAGCTCCTCTCGCCTTCCCAGCGAGTCAGTCCCTGCCCTCCAGTTGCACTACGGGCGTCGCTCTCGCAAAGGCTGGTCTCGATTTCGGAGGCGCGGGTTCCGTGCGACGTGACCGGGCTCTGCCTCCGCCACGGCTCTACACCTCTCCTGACGCCACTATCGTCGGCGGGACGCTGTGTCCGCGGGTCGAGGCCGTGGCCAAGCGCTAAGGTACCGGCCAGGCGATCTTCCGTGGGCGCTGCGGACCTCCTTGACGGCACTATCGTCCGCGAGACCTCTTTCCGCGAAGCAGGGATCGAGGGCGGGACCGAGGTGCCGGTAGAGGCGCTCAGATCGTGCGGTGATGAGGACGATCGACGATGGTGGCGTCGATCCGGCGCGCTTCCGAACTTCGATCGAAAGCCAGGGCGGCCGAGACAGGTACCCGCGCGTGACTAGTCCGCCCAGCGACGATAGCAGCGTCACCGTCGCGATCGAGCCCCATGCTGACGGGTCGGCTGGCCATCATCAGCTCCGAGGCGGTGCCTGGGATGAACCGGAGGTCCGGATCCCCGGGTCAGGCTTCGGCCGACCTCCGCGGGCGATAAAGGATCAGCGTGACCAACGAGCCCAGGAAGGCGGACGGGATGACGATCCAGGTGAGCCGTCCGTGGGCGGTCTCCCTCCGATCGCTCAGCGCCGGCCGGTGGGTGCCACCAGGGCCAGCAGGAAACGCACGATCACGGCGCCGATGAAGGCGACGACCACGGCCGCCAGGAAACCGACCGTCTGATCGACGTCGAAGAACTCGCGGGCCAGGAAGCCGCCCAGCACTCCGCCCAGCACGCCGATGAGCAGGTTGGGCAGACAGCCGCGCGCAGTCCTGTCGCCAAAGACGATGCCGGAAAGGGCGCCGGCCACGAGTCCGACGACGATCCAGCCGATGAGATCCATCTGGGGCACGGTCGTTGCACCTCCTGGCCGCGAACCGTATCAGAGCACGGGCTCAGTGACCTCCTGCCGCGGTGGGGGACGTGTCGCGCGGAACGACGGGACGTGTCGCGCGGACCACGCGACGGACATCGGAGCCGCCGGCACGCTTGACGGAGTACATCGCGGCGTCGGCCGCCTTGAGCAGCGCCGCAGGCGTCTGGACATCGTTAGATTCACGGCCGATCCCGCGCTGGGGCTGACGCGGGCGAGAGTGCCGTCACTGAGCCTCAGCACCGCCATCGGACCCGGTCCCGCTGAGAACGGCCTCAAGCAGTCGCTCGACCGGCTTCATCGACTCAGCGACCGGTCCCGGTCCCGGCTGACCTGCGCCAGCCCGGGCCGTGATCCGCTCTGATGGCGCCGGCCCATGCTGCGCACCAGGAAACTCGCGCCTCCCAGCCCGATCAGCACATCACCGATAGAGAAGACGTTGGCGAAGGGCAGCGGCCTGGGCAGCACCATCGTGTCGCCCAGGAACGG
>JALZLQ010000217.1 GCA_030858605.1 Chloroflexota bacterium | reverse complement strand
GGTGAGTGCCGTGAACATCGAGACGATCACCCCAAGGATGAGCACCAGGGCGAAGCCCTTGATGATGGGCGAGCCGAAGTAGTACAGGATCGCTCCCGTGATGAGACTCGAGATGTTGGCATCGAAGATCGACGTCCAGGCGCGGTTGAAGCCGGCCTCCACGGCAGCCGAGACGGTCTTGCCGGCACGCAACTCCTCCTTCGTCCGTTCGAAGATGAGCACGTTGGCATCCACCGCCATGCCGATGGAGAGCACGGCAGCGGCCACGCCGGCCAGTGTCAGGGTGACCGGGATGAAGCGAAAAAGGGCGAGCATCACGATGCCGTAATAGATGAGGGCGACGATGGCCACGGCGCCCGGCAGGCGGTAATGCAGCAGCATGAACAGGCACACCAGGCCCAGGCCGATGGCGCCGGCCACCAGGCTCTGCTCCAGGAAGCTCTACCCGAGGGTGGCGCTGACCTGACTGAAACCGACCTCGTTGATCTCCAGCGGCAGCGCGCCGTACTTCAGAACCGTCACCAGGTTGTTCATCTCGCCCACCGTGAAGCTGCCGCTGATGCTGCCCTGTCCGTTGGGGATCGGCTCGTTGATGAACGGCGCGGACACGACGATCTCATCGAGCACGATTGCGAAGCGCTGGCCCACGTTGGCGCGCGTGTACTCGCCGAAGAGGCGCGCGCCGGTCTCCTTGAGCGTGAACTCGACCTGGGGCTCTCCGAGCTGGCTGAAGCCCGGCTGTGCGGCCGCGATCTCCGGGCCGCTGAAGAGCGGCGTGGCGTCCATGCCCGCCGGCAGCGGCGCACCATCCACGACGCTGTTGTTGTCCCTGAAGGCAGTTGGCACGGGCACGAAGTCCAAGCGGCCGGTGGAGCCGATCAGGTCGCGCACCTGGTCCACGTTCTCCACGCCGGGGATCTCCACGCTGATGCGGTTAGTGCCCTGCGTCTGCACGATCGGCTCCGAGAGGCCGGTCGCGTTCACACGTTGCTCGATGATGGAGCGCGTCGTCTCCAGGATCTCCGGCGTCACCTGCTGGTCGTCCGTGGCGATGACCTGGTACTCGCCGCGCAGGCCGCCGCGCAGGTCGAGACCCAGCCGCGTATCCATCGGCCGAGGAGGGTCGCTGAAGGGTCGGTTGATGGGCAACGCGGCGAACGCGAGCGCCAGCAGACCGACGGCGACGATGAGGAAGGGAAGGATGCGACGCATCGCGGCGGACTCTATCACGGGGTGCCGGAGAGACGCCGCTGGGCCGCCTCAGGCGTCCAGATGCTCGCGGATCCGCTCCGCCAGACCGCGGCTGATACCGGGCACGGAGGCGATGTCCTCGATGGTCGCGGCACGCATGTGACGGGCAGAGCCGAAGACACGCAGCAAGGCCCGCTTCCGGGCCGGTCCCACGCCCGGCAGGTCATCGAATACGGAGCGGACCTGTGCCTTGGCGCGGAGCTTGCGGTGGTAGGTGACGGCGAAGCGGTGCGCCTCGTCGCGGAGGCGCTGCACGAGGTAGAGCGCCTGCGACGTGGCAGGCAGTACGACCGGCACGCCGTTGCCCGGATGGAACAGCTCCTCGCGCTCCTTGGCCAGGCCGACCACCGGCAGGTCCGTCATGCCCAGCTCATCCAGCACTCCGCGCGCGGCATTGGCCTGGCCGAGTCCGCCGTCGATGACCACCAGGTCTGGCGATCGCCAGCGCAACTCCTCAGCGCTCCCCTCCTCTCCCGAGAGCGCGCGGCGGAAGCGCCGCCGGAGGACCTCCCGGTGCGAGGCGAAGTCGTCCGTGCCCTGTACCGTGCGGATGCGGAAGCGGCGGTACTCGCCGGAGCGCGGCCGCCCCTCTTCGAAGACGACCATGCTGCCCACCGTGTTGGTGCCCTGGATGGTGCTGATGTCGTAACACTCGATGCGCAACGGTGGGCCGTTGAGCCCCAGCGCCTCGGCCAGCTCCACCAGCGCGGCGAGCGTCTTGCCCTGGTCAGCCAGCCAGCGAGCCTGCTCTCGGGCCAGAGTCTCGCCCGCGTTGCGAGCGGCCAGGTCCATCATCTCGCGCCCCTCGCCGCGCTGCGGCACGCTGAGCGACACGCGACGGCCGCGCCGCGTCTCGAGCAGCGTCACCAACTCGGCCGCGTCCGGCAGCAGCCGGGGGACGAGCACACGCGGCGGGACGGACCCAGCGGTCGCGTAGTACTGCTTGACGAAGGCCGACATGGCTTCCTCCTCCGGCTCGTCGCCCAGGTTCTCGAGGAGGAACACGTCGCGGCCGACAGTCTGGCCGCCGCGGATGGCGAAGAGCTGGACGGCTGCCTCGCCGCCTTCACGGGCGAAGCCAAGAACGTCCTGGTCGACCTTCGCGAAGGCCGCCATCTTCTGGCTCTCCATGGTGCGCTCCACGGCCTTGACCTTGTCGCGCATGGCGGCTGCTCGCTCGTAGTCCTGACGCTCCGACGCGAGGGCCATCTCGCGACGCAGCGCCCGCGCCACCTGCTCCTGGCGGCCTTCCAGGAAGAGGATCACCTGGTCGATGTCCCGGCGGTAGTCCTCCTTGGAGATCGCCTCGATGCAGGGACCCTGACAGCGCTTGATGTGGTACAGCAGACAAGGCCGCGACAGGGCTCGCACGCCATCCTGGATGGCGATGGTGCAGGTCCGAAAGGGGAAAAGGCGGCGGATCAGGTTCATCGCCTCGTCCACGCTGCTGGCCGAAGCGTATGGCCCGAAGTACCGGCTGCCGTCCTGGGGCAGCTTGCGCGTCCGCTCGATGCGCGGAAAGTCATCGGCCATGGTGATCTTGATGAAGGGGTAGCTCTTGTCGTCCTTGAGGCGGACGTTGAAGCGCGGCTGGAAGCGCTTGATGAGTGTGCCTTCCAGGAGCAGAGCCTCGCTGACCGTGTCGGTCATGGTGTACTCCACGTCCGCCACGCGGTCGATGGCACCCTCTATGCGCAGGGGCGCCGCGCTGCCTCGCCCCTGTTGCCAGTACTGGCGCACGCGGCTGCGCAGGCTTTGCGCCTTGCCCACGTAGAGGACGCGGCCGCGCGCGTCCTTCATGAGGTAGACGCCGGGCCGGTCGGGTAGCTTGGCCAGCGTGGTCTGGAGCTCCGGTGTCACCGGGGGATGCTAGCCGAGCGGCGACCGTGGCCCTGGCGAAGACACGCACGTCCGTGTCGGTGGCTGTGATGAAACTGATAAGCGTCGGATGAGCGACAGGGACCACCCTGCTCTCGTGACCTCGCATCCCTCCGTCGTGGAACGCCTGAAACGCCTCTCTCCCGATCAGCGTGCCGCGGCGACGGCCCCTCGCGGACCGACACTG
>JALZLQ010000207.1 GCA_030858605.1 Chloroflexota bacterium | reverse complement strand
CCGAGCATCTTGAGCAGTCGCATGTCGTTATAACGCCTCCTGGTCGTGGGTCGTCCTCGATCCGTGTCCGCGCAGTCTACGAGGTATCGCTGTGAAGCGGAACCGGTGCGGTCAGTGGGGACGACGTATCAGCCAGGCCGAGGGTGAGACGGCCTGATGCCGTGGTGGAGCGGCTGATGATCGTCAGTGACTCGCCTGGCCAGGGTCGCGGCCGGCCTCAGCCAGCGGGAGGCCGGGCGCCTCGTCGGTCGGTCAGCCGGCTGGGTCGCTCGGGCGGAGGCGGGGGGCAACGAAAAGCTCGGCCTGGCAGATCTGGGTGCACTGCTCGCCGGGGTCGGACTGGATCTGCGCCTGTCTTCGGTCCCCGGGCCCGATGCTCATCGGGATGCCGCCCATGCCTCGCTTCTGGAGCGAGCTCGGGCGCTCCTCCACGAGAGCTGGGACTGGCGGCTGGAAGTGCCTCTGCCGAATCCTGGCGACCTGCGCGCGTGGGATGCCCTGGCGCGCGGCGCCGGCGTGCGCATCGGTGTCGAGGCGGAGACGGGGCCGCGGGATGGGCAGGCACTTCAGCGACGGCTGGCCCTCAAGCGCCGTGACGGGTACGTCGATCACCTGGTGTTGGTGCTGTCCGATACGCAGCGCAACCGCCGGTTCCTTCGCGACTACGGGCCATCTCTGCGCACCGAACTACCGCTCGGTCACCGTGCCCTGGCTGCCTCACTGCGGCGGGGCGAGGATCCAGGATCCAGCGGGATCCTGATCCTCTGAGATCGTACCGCCGCGGCCGGCTGCGCCCGTGGCCTTCGGCGGCCGATCACGGGCGTTGCGTCCCAGGCACGAAGCAGCGAATGAATCTCGAGCGCGCCGGCGTCACCTGCCTGATCGCCTCGTCGCCCGGGCCTTCCTCCCGCCACAGCACCCGCTGGCGCCACATCCGGAGGGGGAAGACTTCGCGATCCTCAAGCGAACTGGTCCGATGTGGGGCCGTCTCGACGCCCTCCTCCGCTTGGTGCGCCCGGGGCAACATCGCCAGGCGCAAGGCGGCGCAAGGCCGCCCGGCGCAACATCGCCCGGGCTCAAGGCGGCACGGCGCGCGTCGCCGCCCCGGCCAGCGCGTCGCCTACACGGCCAGCGCGATGCCCCTAGGGAGAGCGGCCCTGGACTCCCCTCATAGATCCGCAACGCGCCCTCCGTTCAGGGACCCCGGGTCCGGCCGTTGGGCCTACCGATCATGATCCGGTGATGAGGTCGAAGAGCCCCCGCTCCTTGGCTCGGCGTTCGCTCCAGCGGTATGCCCAGAGCGCCGCGAGTGTAACCATCGCCGTGGTCGCGAGCAAGACGAGAACGCCCTCCACCGAGCCCGGCGCCGCACGACCGGTGAGCTCCGTGTACAGCGAGCCTGGTCCGCCTATGGCGGAGACGATGTCCGGGAAGAGCGCGCGCCGCGCCATCTCCAGCCACCAGGTGAGCGGCGTCACGAGGCCCACCATCTGCACAGCCGTGGGCAGCACGGCCAAGGGAAAGACAGCCCCCACCACCAGGAAGATGGCACCAGCGACTGCCTCCGGGTACTGCCACGCATCCTGCCGCGTCTGCATGGCCACTGCCGCCAGGATCATCCCCAGCGCGATGATCGCGACAAGCCCGAGAGCCATGCCGACGGTCAGCAGCAACCAGTCGATGCGTGCGATGTCGAAGGGCACGCCCAACGCCACGATGCCCAGTACGAGCGTCACCGCCGCGCCGAATCCGCCGATGCCCAGGCGCCAGAAGCCACGTCCGAGCAGCACCGTGAGCATGGAGTTGGGGCTCACGTAGAGGTACTTGAGCATCCGATAGCGCTCCCTGTCTTCCAGCACGGACAGCGCGAACCCGGCGATGCCTCCCACCACGAAGGACCACAGCGCGGAGCCTATGACGATGAAGGCCCGGAAGGCAGGATCAGCCCCTCCCCCGCTGATGATCTCCAGCATCGCCACCAGCATCAAGGCCGCGAAGACCGGCTTGATCACGGCGTAGACCAGGAATGGCAGGGGGTCGGCCCAGTTGGCCTCGATCTGGAATCCCAGCTTGGCCGCGGTCCGGAAGGCCTGCCAGGACTGGGCCGCCTCTTGTCGACGAGTCCAGTGTGGATCGGATGCGGTCGACCAGCGGGCCACCTCGGGCAGACCGCTGGTGGATCCGCTCATGAGCCACGCATGGTGAGCTTGCCCTCCTGGCGGGCCAGTCGCTCGATGATGCCCAGGAGGAGCCGCGCCAGGGCGATGAAGAAGGCGGCCATCGCCACCAGGATCAACGCCTCGACGTCCGGCGAGAGCGCACCGGCCGTCTCGGGCGAGCCGGCGAAGGCCAGTTGCCGCATCGCGTCCAG
>JALZLQ010000194.1 GCA_030858605.1 Chloroflexota bacterium | reverse complement strand
GGTGTGCCAGCGCGATGGCGTCGTTGAGGTAGCCCGCCAGGACCTGATCGACCACGCCTGTGGTGGGCAGGATCACGACGGAGCCGGGCGCGGCGGCGCGGGTCGGCGCGGCCAGCAGCAGGACGAGCCCGACGAACAGGCAGGCTGCCTGGAGGGACGCGATGACGCGGGAGGGGACGCGAGGCTTCATGAAGGTCATGCCGCCGTGATTATCTCACCCTGTCTCAGGTGTCCCCGAAGCACGGATGCCTCGTGCGCGCTCGAACAGGAAGTCGTAGACCAGGCTGCTCCATGTCTCCAGACGCTCGTAGACGCGCAGGACCTGGAGCGGTGCCACGAACTCGCCTTCCAGCTTGTGCTTCTCACGGACGCTGGCAGCGCGGCCGGCTGCCTCGACGCTGTAGACCACGCCCAGATGCACCGCGCCGACCGGGTCGGTGTCATCGTTGAGCAGCCCCACTGCCCGGAACTCGGGTTCCCAGTCAGCCGCCACTTCCTCGTCCCACTCACGTCGCAAACCGCCGGCAAGGCCGCCGTCCTCGGGGTTGACATGACCGCCGATGCCGATCGAGTACCGCTCGTGGAGGCGTGCGTCGCCACCGGCCCTGGTGCGGCGCATCAGGAAGATGCTGCCTCGGTCGCGCAGCACGACGTAGGGGATGATCTGCTTCCAGTCAGCGTCCTCCTCGACATCGGCGCGCGGCCGGTACGATCCCTCGGCCTCGATGAGTGCGAGCACCGGTGCCACGTCCCCGTAGACGACACCGCGCCAGGCCGCGCCGCCTGGCAGACGGTCCCTCGGGATCCCGAGCACGAGTTCGTCCGTGGTCACCAGGTCACGCGGTACACGCGGGCGCAGACGCACGACCTCGATCGGTCGCAGCGTGCGCCCGGGCGGGCCCCGATGGCTGCAGAAGCTGGTTCAGCGGACCGCGTCAGGATCGCTGTCGGCGATGGCCAGGGAAGGGATACCGAGGAGCTCCAGCACGTCGTACAGGTCAGCGACCACGGCGACATCATCGCCACGTGGCACGACGCCGACCATGGGTGCGAAGTCGCTCGACTTGCGAGACATGAGCACGGGGCGGATGCCGGCAGCACGCGCGCCCAGCACGTCGGCTGGATACGAGTCGCCCACATGCACCGCTCTCTCCGGCGAGACCTGCATCAAGTCCAAAGCATGGCGGAAGATCTCTGGGTGCGGCTTGTCGTAGCCGAGGCGAGCGCTGACGATGAGCTGCTCGAAGTGCTGTGCCAGCCCGACCTCGTGGAATAGCTCCGGCGCCTCCCAGAGCCAGTTACTGATGACCGCCAGGCGAACGCCCTCCTCCCGCAGCCGGAAGAGAGACGGCTCGACATCGGGATAGACGTGCCAGGCCGTCCGTTGACGGAAGGCGGCGTGGATGGAGCGAAAGACCTCGTCCGGCACTTCCGGGTGGCCCAGCCCGGCCAGGACACGCCGATCGATCGCCACGATGCGCGCATACGAAGCCGCGGCCGATGTCTCGAAGCGCTCCTCTGGCTTCCACTTGACCGCCTGGATCGCGCCCTTGAGAGCGACGCCGAGTCCGTCGGAGGAGGGCGTGATGCCGTGCCGCGCAAGAGCCGTGAGGTAGACCGCCGGCCAGGATGGGTTGGCGCGCATCAGCGTGTCGCCGACGTCCAGGAACACGACATCGGGCCGAGTCGGTAGGGGCATCGAGCCGAGTCTACCGGGGCTCCTGGTGCAACGGTCGTGCTGGCGTCTCGGCCCGCGACTCAACAGCCTGAGGTGCTTCGGCCCGCGACCCATCAGCGGTCTCATGATCCTGCGGCGGCACATCGACGGACGCTTCCTTGAGGCCGCGCTCCCCGGCCTGGACCGATGGCGTCTCGACCTCGGCCTTCGCTTGCGTCACCTCGCCCTCTGGCCGCGGGCGCTCACCGACGCTCGCATCCTGGGCCGGATCGGACCAGGTGGGAAACTGCGGCCAGCCCATGGCGTCAGGCAGTGGGGCCACCACTCCGACCGTCTCAGCCTCGGTCACGAAGTCGAGCCGTGGCCTGTCGGCTGACGCATCACCCAGTGGCCCGTACTCGTCCGCGGCAGGAGCTTCGGACGCAGGGACGCCGGCGTAGGCGGGCCAGGCCGGGCGCACGTCCACGCCGTTCGCTCGGGGCTCGGGGCGAGTCGACTCGGGCTCCGGAGGGACGGAGGGCGGGGCCTGGCTGCGGGTCCAGCGGCTGATGTTCACGTGGCTCGTCGAGGGACGGGGACGGCTCTCCCGAGCCTACCCAGACCGATCGATCGCGAGGACTCGCCATTCCTCCTACCGCACCAGAGGCATCCGCACCGCCATCGAGTTACGACGGGGGCACACGGCGCTCAGTCCAGCCCCGTGCGGAGTGCCTCCCAGTACCGGGCGACGGTCCGGATCCCGCCCTCGTAGTTGTCGAGCCGCATGAACTCATTCGGCGAGTGAGCATGATCGTCGGGTGGCGTGAAGCCGAGGAGCACGACCGGCAGCCCCAACATCGAGCCGAACGATGCCGCAGCCGGGATGGAACCACCTTCGCGCAGATAGACAGGTGACTCGCCGAAGACCTCCTCCAGCGCACGGGCCGCAGCTAGGGTGGCGGGATGATCGATGCCGGTGAGACTCCACAGTCCCGAGCTGAGCAGTTGCACCTCCACCACCACCCCCGGCGGCGCCGTCGCCAGAACGTGGTCCCGAACGAGGCTGAAGGTCCGCGCTGGGTCCATGTCCGGGACCAGCCGGCACGAGATCTTGGCATGGGCGTGCGCCGGGATGATGGTCTTGGAGCCTTCACCCTGGAAGCCGCCCCACAGCCCGTTGACGTCCAGCGTGGGGCGAGCTCCACGGCGCTCCAGCGAGCTGAAGCCCGGCTCGCCGAACAGGACGGACACGCCGATGTCGGCGGCCAGCCCCGCGTCGTCGAAGTCGAGCCGGCTGAACTCCGCCCGCTCCTGGTCGGTCAGCTCACGGACCTGATCGTAGAAACCGGGCACCGCCACGCGACCGTCCTCGTGCCTGAGGTCGGTCAGGATACGGGCCAGGGCATTGGCCGGGTTCTGGACGAGGCCACCGTAGGTGCCCGAGTGAAGGTCCTGGCTCGGCCCGCTCACGTCGATCTGGGCGTACATCAGGCCGCGCAGGCCGATGGTGATGGCAGGTCGATTGCCCTGGAAGAATCCTGAATCGCTGATGACCGCCAGATCGGCGCCAAGCCGGTGGCGATTTCCCTCCAGCCATCCGTCGAAGTTGACCGAGCCGGACTCCTCCTCCCCCTCGAAGATGTAGCGGAGGTTGACCGGCAACCGGCCCTGCGTATCGAGCCAGGCCCGCGCGGCCCAGAGGTGGAGGTGGACCTGCCCCTTGTCGTCGGCCGCGCCACGAGCGTAGATGCGACCGTCCTCGATGCGCGGCTCGAAGGGTGGCCGGACCCAGAGATCGAGCGGGTCGACCGGTTGCACGTCGTAGTGGCCGTAGACCAGCACCGTCGGTGCCCCTTCGGCATGCAGCCAATCTGCGTAGACCACTGGGTGCCCGTCTGTCGGTGCGACCTCCACATTCTCCAACCCGATGGCGCTCATCGCATCGGCCAGGAAGCGCGCGGCCTCTTCGATGTCCCCCGCGTGCTGACTCAGCGCCGAGATGCTGGGGATGCGCAGGAACGCCTGGTACTGCTCCATGCGCTCGACGGCGCTTCCATCCAGATAAGTATCGATCGCCGCGATGACTTCGCTCACATTGCCTCCTGCTCGGGCTCGCCCCCGGTCTGTGATCAGATGCGCCAGCCGCCCAGGTCGGCCGGCGATCGGTCCACCAGGCGTGCGCGGCTCAGGAAGTGGACGTTCACGCGGTCCGTCGTCCCATCCGGCCAGGGACCGTAGACCGAACGAGTCGTGCCCTGCCAGCCGTGCACTGCCGCCGTATCGAGGAAGCGCTGCGCGGTCTTGCGCGCGGGTTCGGCCAGCCATAGCGCGCCATCTGGCGCCAGGAGTCTATCCAAGAGGCCCAGGAGCGGCCAGACGTCACGACCCTCATAAAGGACATCGGCGGCAAGAATCAGCCGAAAGCCGCCGGTCGCCTCGCTGCGCAGCAGGGCCGGCGTCTCCGGGGAGCGCCAGTTGAATCGAAGCGAACGGGGCGCGCGTCGCGCGTTCAACAGCGAGTTGTAGCGGCAGAGGCCAAGCGACAGGAGCGAGTAGTCGGCCGTGATGAGCGAGGCATCGGTCTCCAGCACCGCCGAGGCCGTGCTTCCCAGCCCCGCGCCCAGCTCCAGGATGTGCTGGCCGGCCAGCTGGTCCGCATACTCCACGACGATATCGGCGAGGGCCACGCCGCTCGGCCAGATCTTGGCCCAGTGCGGCATCTGCTTGTCGGGGTCTCGACGGGCCGCCTCGAACAGGGCGTCCTTCGAAGCCTGATCGGGGATGGCGATCGCGTAGCGGCGCCCGCTGATCGGCAGCGAGCAGTCCTGGATCTCGATCCGGACCTGCTCGCCCAGCCATCGCTCCAGCCTTCTCAGGCGCGGCTCGACCGGTGGCTCCTGCCGCCGAACCACCAGCAAGCTCGCGGCGGAGGTCATGGCACCGTTGCCGCCTGCCGCGGCGTCCTGGAGAACGGGTCAGCGCCGACCAGATGCGCTGCAGCGGCGATGACCACCGCCACGACTGCGACGATCGCGAGCACCCCGGCAGTGCCCCACCAGGCCGAACCGACGGCCACTGATGCCGCACCGGCGACCTGTCCCGCACCGCCCGCCACGAGCAGCGCGCGCATGAACTCCCCGAACCGTTCGTCCGATGCGAGACGCCGGGCGGCGATGGCCCGGACGGTGTCATGCGTGACTCCGACGAGTCCCATCAGCAAGAGGACTGGGACCAGCAAGAAGGTGGCGGAGAAGTAGGCGATGGCCAGCACTCCCGTGGCGCTGACCCCGATCGACGCCAGGACTAGCATCGAGACCGGCACGCGCAGCATGAGCCGACCGACCGGCAGGGGCCCCAGCAGCGCTCCCAGGCCGATGGCCGCCAGGCCGACGCCCAAGGCGCCAGAAGAGCCACCGAACGCCAGATCGAGGATGGGCAGCAGGGCCAGCGTCACGGACCCGGCGATGGCGCCCGCGGAAAAGGCAGCGGCCAACAGGACGATCGCCCGCGACGGTCTCGGCGCATCACCGCTGGGCACCTGGACGGCAAACTGCGGCTGCGGCCGGTGGCCGCCAGCCTGAACCGTCATCAGAACGTAGAAGGCAGCCGACAGGAGAAGTGCCGTGGCCCCTCCGGCGAAGGCGAGGCCGGAGCCGCCGAGCATGAACAGGGCCGTCGCGAGTAGCGGTCCGAGGCAGAGCGCGAAGCGATCGACGACGGCATCCAGCCCCCCCACGAGGCTGAGCCTGGAGGCCGGAACGACCTGCGGCAGCCACGCCGTGCGGCCCCCGGCGGTCGCCGCCGAGAGCAGGCCAAGCGTCGCTGCCGCGGCCGCCAGCCCGGCCGGCTCCGCGACGGTCAGGACGACCAGCAAACCGGCCACGACCGCCCGGGACGCCGCGATGGCAGCCAGCATGGATGGCCCCATGGCGGGCGAACGTGACACGAAGGCAGCCACGATGATGCGTGGCGTGAGACGCGCGATGAGGATCAGCCCGACGAACGTGAGGTCGAGGCGCGACTCCCATGCCGTGACCAGCAGCGCGACGAGGAGGATCCAGTCGCCGACCTGTTCGAGCGCTCGCGCCGGCCAGAAGGGAACCATCCCAGGCATGGTCAGGGAGCGGAACATGCGCGCACGCTCTGCCAGCACGAGGATCTTGTGGCCCGTCAGGAGGGACGGCAGGGGGTCAGCGGCATCGGGCGGTATGGTAGCGCACGGTCGCTCTCAGTCCCGGTCCTCTGGGCTCCTTCTCTCGCCGCCGACCCCGCTGGCCGGCGCCGAGGTCAAGCGGGCTGCGGCGAGGGCGCCGGTTGACCGCCTGTGGCCGGACGATCGGCCACGCGACCTGGCAGCTCAGGCAGCGGCCGAGCGGTCATACCACCACCTTCGCCGGCCTCCTTGCGCGGGTCGGGCAGGTCGGCGAACATCGCCTCGAAGGCGTCCTGCTCGACCGTCTCCTCGGCCACCAGGCGCTCGGCCAGTTGGATGAGTCGATCCTTGTGGCGGGTCAGCACGTCCATCGCGCGGGCATAGGCCTTGTCGATGATGGCCCTTACCTCTTCGTCGATCTGCTTGGCGACGTCGTCGGAGTAGTTACGCTGCTCGCCGAGGTCGCGGCCCAGGAAGACCATCTCGTCGCGCTTCCCGAACGCTAGTGGGCCGAGCTTGTCGCTCATGCCGAACTCCGTGACCATCCGGCGCGCCACGTTGGTAGCCTTCTCGATGTCGTTGGAGGAACCCGTGGTGGTGTCACCGAAGATGAGCCGCTCCGCGGCGTTTCCCCCCAGCATGCCCGCGATCTTGTCCTCGAACTCGGCCTTGCTCTGCAGGTAGCGATCCTCCATGGGCAGACCCATGGTGTACCCCAGGGCCATGCCGCGGCTGATGATGCTGACCTTGGCCACCGGGTCGCATTTGGGCAGGATCCGCTGGACCATCGCGTGGCCGCCCTCGTGGTAGGCGATGATGGCCTTCTCGGCGTCGCTGATGACGCGGCTCTTGCGCTCCGGTCCGGCCACCACCCGTTCCAGCGCCTCGCCGAACTCCGGGGTCGTGATGACCTTCTTGTTGCGTCGCGCGGCCAGGATGGCCGCCTCGTTGACCAGGTTGGCCAGGTCCGCACCGGAGAAGCCGGGCGACTTGCGAGCGACATTCTGGAGGTCGACCGACTTGTCGAGCGGCTTGCCCTTGGAATGGACGCGCAGGATCTCCAAACGCCCCTTCATGTCAGGCCGATCCAGGATGACCTGGCGGTCGAATCGTCCGGGTCGCAGGAGCGCCGGATCGAGGACATCGGGGCGGTTTGTGGCGGCCACCACGATGACGCCGGTGTTCGTCTCGAAGCCGTCCATCTCGACGAGGATCTGGTTGAGCGTCTGCTCGCGCTCGTCGTGTGATCCGCCCAGGCCCGCGCCGCGCTGGCGACCGACCGCGTCGATCTCGTCCACGAACACGATGCACGGGGAGTTGCGCTTGGCCTGATCGAACAGGTCACGCACGCGCGAGGCGCCCACGCCCACGAACATCTCCACGAACTCCGAGCCGGAGATGCTGAAGAAGGGCACGCCCGCCTCACCGGCCACGGCACGCGCGAGCAGCGTCTTCCCCGTGCCGGGAGGGCCGACCAGCAACACACCACGTGGGATGCGCGCGCCAAGGGAGTTGAACTTCTCGGGGTACTTCAGGAACTCGACGACCTCCTGGAGCTCCGTCTTGGCCTCATCGACACCGGCCACGTCGGCGAAGGTCACCACCTGCTTGTTGCCCAGGAACATGCGCGCCCGGCTCTTGCCGAAGCTCATGGCCTGGTTGTTGGTGCCCTGTGCCTGGCGGAACATGAAGAAGATGAAGAAGCCGATGAGCAGGATGGGCAGGAACGCCGTGAGCAGGAGACCTATCCAGGCTCCGCCCTCGTCGGCCTGCATGGGCGTGAAGCTGATCCCTTCGGCAGGGCACTGGGCGCCGGGCCGTGCGCAGATCTCATCAAGCCGCACATCGAGTTCCGTCAGCGGGCTGGGCAGCTGGCTGGTGACCACGACGGGTTGACCGTTGGCACCCACTTCGGTCGTGGTGATCTGCATGCGGTCACCGCGCGTGACCACTTTGGTGACCTTGCCCTCCTCGACGAGGTTCACGAAGGATCCATCGGTGTCGCTGTAGGGGATCGGTGGCATGGCGCTGCCCTGGAAGAGGAACGTGTACAGGAGTGCCGCCGTGCCCACCACCAGTACGAGGGTGACAAGGCCATTGCGTAGGAACCGACTGTTCAAGGGGAAGAGGCCTCCGGATCCGGACCGACGCGGCTGCGTCGGGAGGGGTCGCAAGTATAGGACCGCGGCGCCCTTACCCTTGGATACGGGATAAAGGTCCTGCCGGATGGCCCGGCAGCACTCGTCCGTGATGGTGGGTGGTGGCGGGGGTGGGATTCGAACCCACGACCGACGGCTTATGAGTCCGTTGCTCTGCCGCTGAGCTACCCCGCCACGACCTCCGATTCTAGCGCATGCATCCGGCCGGTCTGCCTCCGCCCAGGCTCAGCCGCCGGGGAACATCGAGGCGTGGACGATGATGATGGAGCCCGATGCCCAGAGCAAGGCCCGCTCGAGCGCGTCGCCCGCGACCAACGCACCGGCCAGAGCGATGGCCACGGACAGACCAGCCACGACCGAGAAGCGGCGCAACGACCAGAGCCCGGCAGTGGCCGAGACAGCAGCCACGGGCTGTTGCGTCCGCCCTCGGCCCAGGAAGGGCACTGCCGCCAGGGCCACCACCACGCCATGCGGCCAGAGATTGGGCAGACCCAGCATGCAGGCCATGCCGACCGTCCAGGGTCTGTCCGTGCGCGCGCCCCACGTCACGAGCATCGCCGCGAACGCAAGGCGAACCGGCAAGGAGGGCGGAACGCTGAGATCGGCTGACCGGCTGGCACTGGGACCTAGCGTCGCCAGCCAGTCCTGCCAGAGCGCCGGTGCCCAGATGAAGGAGGCGACACACACGGCGGCCGTCGCCAGCAGGGCGATGGCCAGCGGGCGCCACTCACGTCGGACAGCGAACCAGAGCAGTCCGATCCCCGGCGTGATCTTGGTGAGCAGCACGAAGGCCCATGCCCACGGATGCCGGAAGCCGAGCACGATGGCCGCCGCCATCAACAGGTGGACGTTGCCGTGATATAGCTCGAGCGCCACGGGCGGTAGCGCCAGGATGACGACGGCGCGGCTGCCCCCCAGCCACAGCGCCGACCCCAGCGAGAGCGCCATCCACAGCCACAGGAAGAGCCACCAGGGCAGCGTCGCCAGGAGACCGAAGACCAGGCCCACGGGCGGCGCGTAGCGGAAGGCACCCAACGCATACAGGCTGTCCTGCGCCAGCGCGTACCGCTCGGCCAGGTCCACGAACCAGTAGGAGTACGCGTCGTAGCCCAGGCTCCGGCCGGCGGCGGGGATGGCCAGCATGATCCACGCACCGACCATCCAGCCGGCCAGCAGGAGACCATCGCGGAGGGCCCGCCGTCGCAGCGCTCCCGCCGCCAAAGGGAGCCGCCACCCGCGCCACAGGGCGACGCCCTGGCCGGAAAGGCGGCTCAGTCCTCGCGTCATCGGTCGCTACCCCTCGGCCTATGGCCCGTCGACAGGGCCCGATGCTACTCCCCGGACCCGAGCTCTTGGTGCCGGATCTGCGCGTCCCCGAAGACGGTCGGCTGCTCGCTAGACTTGCCAAGTGCAGAACCCAGCTCGTTGAGCGACCCGGCTGGCTGGAACGCGTGGGGCCCCATCGGACCGCCGCCGGCACGTGGGCGACGACTCCCGCCAGTCACCTTCGGTGGGATCCTGGAGATCACCGGCCGTCTCACTCGGAGGCATGCCGGCCGGTTGGTGATCCTTGCCACGCTCTTCCTGCTGCCTGCCTGGCTCCTCAGTGCGGCGGCTGGGGTCCAGCTCGTGACCACCGTCCTGGATCTCCTGCCGGTGCCCATCCCAGGCCGACCCATCCCGCAGCCGGTGACATTCACGCCGGAGGAGTCCGGGCGCGTCGCACAAGCCTTGATCATCCTGCTCGCCACGTCGCTGCTGCTCGGGCTGGCCGGTGCGGTCGCGGCCGCAGCCTTCAGCGATGTAGTGCAGCGCGACTACCGGGGCCTGGAGCCGTCGGTCCGCCAGGCAGCCTTACGGGCCCTGCGGCGCCTGCCACGGATCCTGGGCGCGGCCGTCCTGGGCACCCTGGCATTCGTGGGCCTGCTGCTGGGCGGAGTCATGATGGCCGTCCTTCTGGCGACGCTGGGGGGCGTGGATCCGTCGGGTGGAGGCCTGGGAGTCTTCCTGGCCCTGGTGGCCCTGGTCGCCTTCGTCCTTGCTGCGATGGTGCTCTCGGTGCGTTGGTCGTTGGCCATCGTGGTCGTGGCGCTGGAGGAGCGGGGGCCACTGGCCGCCCTGATACGTTCGTGGCGGCTGACGGCGGGGGCGGCGTGGCGCACGCTCGGGATCCTTTTGCTGGTGACTCTCGTGGTGGCCGTCATCGGCGGCCTCCTGAGCGAGATCCTGGGCCTGACCGTGGCGGATCTGCTCTTCGGGGAGTCCAGCTCCAGTGCCCTGGTCGTGCGCACCATCTTCAGCGCGATCATCTCGGTGCTCTTGGCGCCGCTGCTCCCGGTCGCGATGACGGTGCTCTACTTCGATCAGCGGGTCCGTCACGAAGCCTTCGACCTGACCGATGAGCAGCGGGAGCCCTAGCCGAAGAGAAGTCGCAGCCACTCATCGAGCGGCGAGCGTGGCGGCTCAGGCGTCAGGGCGTCGCCCAACGGCACGATAGGCTCCATGAGCGGTGTGCCCGCCTCCAGCGCGAAGGCTCGTTCGCCGCGCTCCCCCATGCCATATGCGCGGGCCTGGAGGCGCAGGAAGTCGTCCGTCTGGATCAGGTCGATCTCGGCCCGGCCCTGGTCCAGTCGCATCTGAAGGGCGGCGTTGTCGTGTCGCATCTGCTGCGCACGCCTTTGAGCTGCGTTCACGTCGCCCAGCGCACTTCCGAAGACGAGCACCAGCCACGCGGTCGCCAGTAGCGAGCCGCTGATCGCCGCGGAGCGACGTGAGAGCCGCCCGGCCCGCGATGGCGTACCTCGCGGCTCCATCAGCTGGGCACGATCGGCCCCAGCGGGAGCCAACGGCAAGCTGGTTCCTGGGGGCGCCACGGGATCAGTCTCTTGCTGGACCATGAAGGGGCAAAGCGTAGCTGTCGGTAGCTGACGTGTCAACCGCGCCCCCGAGGCCGTCCTGAGCTTGCGGAGGAGCGTGATCGATGGGTCCGGGCGGCTGCTACACTCGCCCCCTAACGGAACGCATGTTCTATCTTGAGGCCACCATGCGACTGTACGCTCCGCTCGACACGCGTCAGGCACTCGACCGCCTGCTGGACGATCCGGCGATCGCCGGAGCGATCACGGCACGACGCACGATGCCCGCTCGGCCGGCCGACCAACTGCCCTTCCCCGACTGGTTGGACAGCAGCCTGCGGGGCGCTCTGGAAGGCCGCGGATATACCGGTCTGTATCGCCATCAAGTGCAGGCCATGGAGGCGCTCCGTGCCGGCCGGGACGTGGCGGTGGTCACGCCCACGGCTTCGGGCAAGTCCCTCTGCTACCACCTGCCGGTGCTCCAGTCGGTCATCGAGGATCCGGCCGCGCGCGCGCTCTACTTGTTCCCGACCAAGGCCCTCAGCCAGGACCAACTGGCCGAAGTGCGCGACCTGGCCAGAGCGGCCACGCTCCCGCTGGAGGCGGCGGTCTACGACGGCGACACCCCGGCACCCATCCGCAGCGCCATCCGCTCGGCGGGTCAGGTGGTGGTGACCAACCCGGACATGCTCCATAGCGCGATCCTGCCCCATCACACCAAGTGGTTCCAGCTCTTCGAGCAGTTGCGCTACGTCGTCATCGACGAGGCTCACAGCTACCGCGGCGTCTTCGGCAGCCACGTCGCCAACGTGCTCAGGCGCCTGGCCCGGGTGTGCGCCCACTACGGCTCCGCACCGCGCATCGTGTGCTGCTCGGCGACCATCGGCAACCCCCGCCAGCTGACCGAGGCGCTGACCGGTCGCTCCGTGCATGTCGTGGACCGCAACGGGGCCCCGACCGGTGAGAAGCATGTCATCGTGCTCCGACCTCCCCGCGTCGACGAGCGTTCCGGAGTCCGTGCCGGCTCCTCCGGGCTGGCCCGCCGCACAGCCCTGACCTTCCTCCGCGCCGGGCGTCAGACCATCGTCTTCGGGCGCTCCCGGGTGGCCGTGGAGCTCATGCTGACCGGTCTCCGCGAGGCGCTGCGTGATGGGCGCGGACCGCTGGAGCGGGTGCGCGGCTACCGGGGCGGCTACCTGCCCTCGGAGCGTCGCGGCATCGAGGCCGGCCTTCGATCGGGCGAGATCCTGGGGGTCGTCAGCACCAACGCGCTGGAGCTGGGCATCGATATCGGCCGCCTGGACGTGGCGGTCTTGAGTGGCTATCCGGGAACGATCGCGGCCACCTGGCAGCAGATGGGCCGGGCGGGGCGCCGCCAGGAGGTCAGCGTGGCGGTGCTGGTGGCCGGCGCCGGCCCGGTCGACCAGTACATGGCCACCCACCCGGAGCACCTCTTCGAGGCGTCGCCCGAGGAAGCGCGCATCGATCCCGACAACCTGCACGTCCTGCTGGCCCATCTCCGGGCAGCCACTTTCGAGCTGCCCTTCGCGCCCGGTGAACGCTTCGGGCCGGCTCCGGCCGACGACCTGCTCGCCTTTTTGGCCGAGGAAGGCCACGTCCGCCAGGCCGACGACGGGCGCTGGTACTGGGCCAGCGAGAACTTCCCCGCCTCGGAGATCTCCCTGCGGGTGGCCTCGCCGGAGAACGTGGTCATCATCGACACCGGGGGACAGCGCCCGCGCGTCATCGGTGAGGTCGACCTGTTCTCCGCGCGGACGCTGGTGCATGAGAACGCCATCTACCTGCACGCGTCCCGGCAGTTCCACGTCGACCGGCTGGACTGGGAGGAACGCAAGGCCTATGTGCGGCCCATCGACGTGGAGCACTACACCCAGGCCGAGCTGGCGGTCACCCTCAAGCCGCTCGAAACGTTCGACGAGGCAGCCCTGACCGGCGGAGCGCGGGCGCACGGCGAGGTGATGGTCTCCAGTTTGGCCACCATCTACAAGAAGCTGCGCCTGGAGACCAGCGAGAACCTGGGTTGGGGCCGCATCCACCTGCCCGAGATCGAGCTGCACACCACGGCCTACTGGCTGGCGCTTGACCCTGGCGCGGTCTCTGACTGGAGTCGCGCGGAGCTGGACGTGGCGCTGATGGGCGCGGGACGGGCGATGCAGACGGTGGCCAGCATCCTGCTCATGAGCGACCCGCGCGACCTGGGCA
>JALZLQ010000168.1 GCA_030858605.1 Chloroflexota bacterium | reverse complement strand
GTGGTGCTCCCAGAACAGGCGCAGTAGCTCCTCGTAAGAGACGCGTTCAGGGTCGTAGGCCACCAACACGACCTCAGCGTGACCGGTGCGGCCGCCGCAGACCTCCTCGTAGGTCGGATTGGGCGTGCGGCCGCCCGCATACCCGACTGCAGTCGAGACGACCCCGGGCACCTGCCAGAAGTCCTTCTCGGCGCCCCAGAAGCAGCCCATGCCGAAGATGGCGGTCCTTGTGCCGTCCGGCCAGGGAGGGGAAAGGCGCTGGCCGTTGACGTGGTGGCGCTCGGGCACCGGAATGGGGTCGGGTCGGCCGGGCAGAGCTTCGGTCGGGGAGGGCAGCGTGGAGGGTCGTCGGAACAGGAACATGTCACAAGTGTATTCGCGCGTACGGCGACGACGGATTTCCCGCGTCAGCACCGGTCGGTCCGATAGAACGCCTGTTCTAGTCGATGGTCTTTGAGCCCGTCGGTTCACGCAGCGCCGCCCACTCGTCGCGCAGGATCGCCATGACGTGCACGTCGTGGTACTGGCCACTCCGGTAGAGGGCGCGGCGCAGAGTCCCCTCGTGAACGAAGCCGCACTTCTCGTAAGAGCGACGCCCTCTCTTGTTGAAGTCGTAGACCTCCAGCCAGATACGCTCCAGGCGAAGCTCGCCGAAGCCGAAGTCGAGAAGCGCGTTCATGGCATCGGTGCCGAGGCCCTGGCCCCACAGCTCAGGCCGTCCGACCATGATCCCGGCCGCAGCGTTGCCGTTCACGTGGTCGATGTCGTGGAGTCCGATGGTGCCGATGGGCAGGTCCTCCTTGAGCAGGCATATCACGAAGTGGTACGAGCCCTTGCCCTGCTCCTCGAGCATCCCCTCGAACCACCTCTCCTCGCCAGCCAGGCTCATCGGCGCCCTGGCCATCAGGTAGCGAGTCGTCCCGGCGTCGTTGAACCAGCGCACGAAGATCGGGATGTCGGCTCGTTCCGGCGGACGAAGCCAGACGCGCTCGCCGTGGATCAGGGGCTCCGGTCGATGGGCCACGCCAGCTCCTTCGTCACGTAACTGCAATGCGGCACGGATGGCAGCGCGAGCGTTCGCAGTCTGGCCAGAGACAGTCTACCCGCGGCCGGTCGGGGGTCCCTGACAGGACCGGCCGAACCCCCCGCAACCAACCTGGAGGTCCCACCCATGGTCGACGAAAGACGAGTAGTGACACGCACCGACACGGTCGCCCCGGCACCCATCGCCCCGACGAGCGTCTCCCAGAGCGAGGTCACTTACCGCTCCAGCGGGAACAGTGTCCTGCAGCGCCTGATCATATTCATCTTCGCGCTCATCCAGGGCCTGCTCATCCTGCGCATCGTGCTGCTGCTGGTGGCGGCGCGCGAGCGCAACGACCTGGTCGCCTTCATCTACAACCTCAGCGACATCTTCGTGGCGCCATTCCGGGGCATCCTCGGCCAGAACCAGATCCCGGCGGGCGACACGGCGCTGGATGTGTCGGCGATCGTGGCGCTCATCGGCTGGACCATCATCGAGCTCATCATCCTTGGCTTCCTGCGGGTCTTCCGCCGCACCGCCTGAACCACGCCGCGGTAACATCAGGGGCGCCAAGCGCGACCTAGCAGCGCCCAGGCAGCCCCTGATGGGAGGACCCTTGTCCGCGACTGGACTCTCGGCCGACCCGGCCGAATACCGACGGCGGCTCGACGAGCAGCCTGACGAATCGATAGACGCCTGGTCCGCCGAGCTGATGCGTGACCTCAGCATCAGGATCGGCGTCATCAAGGTGCTTGACGCGTTTCGCCGCTCCAGCGGCCTGAGCGAACGGGAGCTGGAGCGGGTGTTCGCCGCCGGGGGAGGGGCGCCCGCCACGGTCGGCCGTACGGCGGATGGTCGGCTCATGGTCCCGGCCATCTCTCTCCACTATCTCGTCTCAGGCACCCGTGCCGAGCTGCCGGATGCCAGGGCCAAGCTCATCACGTACCTCACCGACAGCTTCCACGAGATCGTCTTCCTCTGACCCTCGGCGGCCGCCTCGCTGCGCGTCTCCCGCGGCGCTTGCGTGCGGCGGCCCTCCTTCATCCGTTCCCTTCGTTCCTGAATGCGGTGATGGTCAGCGCGCTGGCACTGGTCGCGGGCGGCTCTGCGGGCCTCGCGCTGCTCCTGGGCCTCGGGATGTTCCTCATCCAGGCCTCCATCGGCGCGGTGAATGACGTGGTCGATGCGTCGTCGGACGCGCTGGTCAAGCCGTTCAAGCCGATTCCATCCCGACTGGTGGGTCGCCGCCCGGCGGCTCTCGCCGGCGTGATAGCCGCGATCGCCGGCATCTCCCTTTCGCTGGTCGCAGGCGGCCCCTTGGTGGCTGGCCTGGGCCTCGCCGTCCTGGGCGCCGGTCTGGCCTATGACCTCGTGCTGAAGCCCACTCCCTATGCCGGGTTGTGTTACGCGGTGGCATTCGTGAGCGTCCCGGTCTACGGCTGGTGGGGTGCCACGGGGCAGTTGCCCCCGCGCCCGGAGCTGCTACTGCCCATAGCCGCGCTGGCCGGTCCGACCCTCCAGCTGGCCAACGGTCTGGTCGACCTCGAGGGCGACCGGCTGACGGGCCTCAGAGGGCCGGTCGTGCGCGTGGGGCGCGGCCGAGCGTTGGTATTCCTGGCGATCCTCCTGGTCGCGATCCACGGCATCGCCTGGCTTAGTCTCGTCGGCACCGGATCCATACCGGTGATGGCGCTGGCGGCCGTAGGTGCGGCGAGCCTCCTGGCGGTGACGGGCTGGTGGCTCTCGACGGGGTGCGAAGTTGCACGACGCGAGCGCGGCTGGCAGGCGCAGGCCGCCTCGATCGTATTGCTGGGCGCCGGCTGGTTGGGCGCGGCGGCCGATAGCCTCTCTGGCTAGGAGCGGTTCGAATCGGTCAGCCGCACCTGGGTGATCACGTTGTCCAGGCGGAGCTTGGCGATGGTCAGGTATTTGGCCAGGTTCTGTCGATCGATGGGATCGATGTCGGACAGGGCCGCCTCGGATCGAAGGATCGCCGACAGCTCGTCCAGCGCCTCACCCAGGTGTGCCTTGGCGGAGATGAGGGAATCGTCGGCGACCGATCCGCCCGTCGTCGCCGCTGGCTCATCCACCGCTGACTCTTCCGGGGCGTCGTAGGCGGGCGAAGCTGTGTCGGGTGATCGCCGCGGGGGTCTGCCGTCGATCCGTTCTCGCAACTTGACCAGGCTCAGCTCGCCGCGACCGACTTGCTCGGCCAGCTTGCGGCGCTTCCTGGGATCATCTACCTTGAGCAGTTCGTAGGCGTGCGAGAGAGTGTCTTTGCGCAAAGACACGAGTTGCTTGATCTCTGCCGGAGCGTCCGCGAGACGGAGGCGATTCTCGATGTAGCCCTTGTCCTTGCCCAGCTTCTGCGCCAGGCGCCGAAGGCTGTAGCCATGGTCGGTGGTCATGCGCTCGTACATGAGCGCTTCGTCAAGCGGGGAGAGATCCTCCCGCTGGAGGTTCTCGATGATCGAGATCTCCAGGGCGGTGTCGTCGTCGATCTCCTCGATGAGGGCGGGGATGTCGTGCAGGCCAGCGATGCGTGCGGCGCGCCAACGCCGCTCCCCGGCGACCAATTGGTATCGGCCGTCATCCTCGCTGGGCCGGACGAGGATCGGCTGCAGGACACCGTGCTCCGTGATGGAAGCCGCCAGCTCGCGGAGTGTGTCCTCGTCGAAGGACATGCGCGGCTGCTGGGGGTTGGGATCGATCCGGTCGAGCGGGACCGTGCGGACCGAGGTGTGCCCTTTGCCGTGGGGATCGGGGGAGAGGAGGCTGATGATCTGGGGTGACAGCTCGCGTTCCTGCGAGAGACGCTCTGCTGCCTGGCCCCTGAAGTCGGGCCTAGCCAAGTTCCATCACCTCCCGTGCGAGCCCGCGATAGGCGCGTGCCGCGTCTGAACTGGTGGCGTATGCCGTCACGGGGCGGCCGACCAGCGGCGCCTCCCCCAGCCGGACGGTCTGCTTGATCATGTTCTGGAAGATGTGGTGGTCGCCCATGGACTTCAGCT
>JALZLQ010000171.1 GCA_030858605.1 Chloroflexota bacterium | reverse complement strand
GGCTTCCAGCAACTGGAACAGATCGCCCTGAGGGCCCTCTCCCCGGCCATCAACGACCCATTCACGGCAGGCATCTGCGTGGACCGGCTGGGAGTCACCCTCTGCAGCCTAGCCGAGCGTCCGCGCCCGTCACTGCGCACGACGGACGACGCCAGCCGCTCGCGGGTGATCGCCCGGGAAGTCACGTTCGCCGAGCTCCTGGTCAGCGCCTTCGATGAGATCCGCCGCTCCGGACGGGACATCATCTACATCCTCATGAGGCTGCTGGGGACGCTCGCGCGCATCGCCGAGCATGCCCATCGGCAGGAAGACCTGGCAGCCATCCGGGAACAGGCCGACCTGGTGCTCATCGCCGCCCGGCATGGCTCCCAGCCGCACGAGGAGCGCGCCTCGGTGGAGGCCGCCCACCGTACGTCCCTGACGATCATCGATCGCCGTTTGGGAGATGCATTGCGGCGTGACAGCTGAGCTATCTCAACGTGGTGGCGACGGCCGCTGCCCATCCTCGACCAACACGTCGATGCGCGAACGCAGGGCGGCCACCTCAGCCACCAACGCAGCCACAGGGACGTCGCCGCGCCGCGCCTCTCCTCGGTCGCTGTCGATGAAGTGACTGGCGATAGCCGCCGTGATGTACCCGAAGATGGCCACGCCGTAGGCCGAGAGCAGCCACGCCAGTACGCGCCCCTCGGGTGTCACCGGCCAGTAGCCTGAGCCGATGGTCGTGATCAGCATCGCGGTCCACCACAGCGCTTCCCCGTACGAATCCAGTCCCGGGCCGGGTTGCCCCGCCTCTTGGAGCGCCAGGCGACTCTCCAGGAAGGTCATCCCTGCGGCGCCGACCAGGACCACGGCCGTCGTCAGAGCCACGACGAAACCCAGCTTGCGCCGTCCGAACGTGCGCGCCAGCGCCGCCATCCCGCGGTTCAGGGAGGTCAGCACTCGCAGCAGACCGATGGAGCGGACGGACCGTGCGGCGCGCAGCACCCGCAGAGCGCGCAGCGCCCGGAACACGCGCAGCGCCGGCAGGAGCAGTGCCAGGGCGGTCAGCCAGTTGCGTCGGAGATAGCCCAAGCGGTCGGGAGCGATGACGATGCCCAGCACGAAGTCCGCGATGAAGATGGCCCAGATCCCGAACACCAGGCGCTCCAGTCGCGCGTCAGCACCGCCGATCAATTCGACGATGAGAAGGACGAGCCAGACGAAGGCCAGGACATCGAGCGGACGGGCCAGCAGCCGGTCGATGGTACGCAGGAAGCGCCACCGCTCGGTGCGCAGGACGGCTATGGGCGTTGACGCCCCGACCGCGAGCCGAGGTCACGCGGACCCGAGGGGCCGAACCGACGCCGGAAGATGAGTCGCAGCAGGCCGATGCGCACGCGCCGGTAGGCGGCCCGCAGTTGCTCCAGCATCTGCGCGTCGGGAGCCCGTCGCGCATAGGTCGTCTCCACCTTGGCGCGGGCCACCACGGCCAGCTCGCTGCGCACGGCGGGCAGCAGCGCGCTCAGGGTGCCGGCGTATTCGTAGGCGGTCTGGGTCGGTTGGGGACCGTAGCCGAATCGCCCGGCCAGCCGCGCCACACCGCGATAGGCCAGATCAGGCTCCGGGGAGGGCATGCGCCTGAGCCGGGTCAGCAGCGCGACGACGGCGATGGAGATCAGGATCGCGCCGATGGCCAGGGCAGCGATGGGCCCCGGGTCGGCCGGCGGCGGCGCCTGCGGCAGGCCCCCGCCAGTCGGATCGATGGGTGGTACGGGCGGGCCCGCGTCACCGCGCGGGTCTTCCAGATCGAAGCGAGGCGTCGAGATGGGTCCCGGCGGCCGATCTTGGCGGGGAGTCGGCTCACCGCGCGCCAGCTGCGTCGGTTCCTGGCCGTTCTCCGCATTGCCCGGCGTGGGATCGAACTTGATCCAGCCGTAAGAGGGGAAGTAGACCTCTACCCAGGCGTGTGCCGCACTGCGATCGACCTCCCAGGACCCCTCGGCCACCTCTCGACCGGGCAGGTAGCCCATGGCCAGGCGGGCGGGGATCTGCTGAGTACGAAGGAGCATCACCATGGTCGTGGCGAAGTGCTCGCAGTAACCCACGCGAGTCGTCAGGAAGCAGTCCACGACCTTGTCCCGGCCGCATAGTCCGCGCACGTCGGTGTTGTACTGGAATCCACCATCGCGGTAGAGGAACGATTGCATGGCGTCGGCAACGTGATAGGGATCGCGTTCATCGGCAGGTAGCAGGGCCACGATCTGGTCGGCCGTCTGATAGGTCAGGTCGCCGATGGAACCTGGCCGTATCTCGATGAAGCGGCGGGTCCACGAGGGATACTCGATGCCCGCCGCGGCCAGATCCGCGGCCGTCACTAGCTCATCCTCATCCGCGTCCGGGTCGGGCACCATGGAGGTCACCGTGAAGCTCTCCCCCGGATCGATGGCATCGCGCAGATCGATGGCCACCAGCGGCCCGGCCGGATCGTTGGTCAGGACCTCCGCGTCCCGGTCCACGACCAGCGGGGTCTCCGGCGAAAGGAGAGTGCCACCGGCCAGGTCGACCGAGGTCACGGTCAGCGTGACCCGCTTGCGGCCGTCTTCGTCCAGCACGGAGTCGAAGCTCTCGGCCAGCAGATCCGCCCCGGCCGGTACATCCAGCCGTGTGCGGCCGAGTTGCTGCCAGGTGAAGCCGTCGAAGTGGTCGTACACCGCTCCGCGCCAGTAGTGGCCCTCGTAGTCCGTGGAGGTCGCCCGGAAGACGACATCGCTGGACGACTCCCAGACGCCGCGGATGGTCTGGCTTGAGCTGAACAAGCCGCTCGGGCCGCGCGACGCGCCGGTGACGCCGCCCACCAGGCGATTGACCTCCGCGCCGATGTTGAGCAGGTGGTCATCCGCGTTGCGCCACGCGTTGGCCAGCGGCGCGGAGCTGGCAGTCGCGGCCAGCGCGATGGAGCCGGTCAGGGTGAGCAGCACGAACACGATGCCGCCGCGCATGAACAGGCTGGAGACCTGGCCGGTGTCGACGATCCAGCGCCGCCGCCAGCCCTCCTGCTGGACCAACAGGTTCAGCCGTACCAGCAGGAGCATCGCGGCAGCGCTGAACACGATCAGGTGCAGGTACTGCAGGCGGACGGTGATGGACATGTTGATGAGCAGCGCCAGGCCCGCGGCCACCACGGCGGGCATGGCCCGTCCCCGGCGGAAGAGGTTGAACGCGCCGAACTGGCTGACCGCCCACAGGAGCGTGCCCAGCAGCAGCAGGAAAACGGATGTCTCCGACGAGCGGATGCCCAGCACCACCAGGTCGTCGTAGAAGATCTCGGTCGACTCGGCCAGGGCCCGCAGGCGGTCCGCCAGGGCGGGCTCGGATGAGACCGAGCCGCTGACCGCGACCAGCAGGAAGGTCGAACCAAGGACGGCCCCCAGCGTGTGGGCCATCACGGCGCCCAGCCGCGACTTGGCCAGCACGAAAGCGATCAGCCCCGCGAGCACCGCGGCGATGGGCAGGAATCCGGTCTGGCGCCCCAGGCCGGGTCCCATGCCAGCCCAATCGGCGTCGTCGACGGCCACCGCCACCGACAGCAGCATGATCAAGAACAGGGCCAGGGAGGACCAGCCCTCGCGCGGGTAACGCACGGTGTCGGGCTCGACCATGTCGCGCCGCTCCTTGGGCAGCTCGGCCGGCCGGGGAGTGCTCATCCGGCGACCCTCCGCGCGCCCGCGGACTGAGCCGAGATGATCTGTGCGCCTAGTGGCTGTCCCGGCAAGATGACGTACGCCGGCAGCTCATGCTCGGCAAGTGCGTAGCGCAACGCCCGCGCCTCCCGCTCTTGCGTCTCACGCTCATCCGCCGCCACGGCCGGCAGCCCGCGCAGCCGTCGCGTGTGCTCGGAATGTGCCAGCGGGTCGATCACGAAGGCGGCCGCGCCGATGCCGCGCCGACGCAGCGTGGTGAGGGGCCGGATCCAGGCGCGGTCCAGGGAGGGGGTGATGACGACCACGGTCATGCCACGACGCAAGCGCGTCAGGCCTTCCATCAGGACCTCGCGCAGCGACGTGGACCCGTCGGTCCCGACGGCGGCCAGCAACTGAAGCAGCTTCTGCTGCTGTCGCGGGCCACGGTCGGCGGGCAGCACGACGCGCTTGACCCCCGCCGCTGTGAAGCCCAGCGCGCGGTTCTCGCCAAGCGCCTTGGTGCCGACCGAGGCCGCCACTCGTACCGCGGTCTCGATGGTCGCCCCGTCATCCATGCCCGTGTGGTGCACCACGTCCAGGTCCAGGAACAGCCAGACGTCGGCTGTCTGCTCAAGGTCGAACTCCTTGACCTGGAGCTCCTGCTGGCGGGCGCTGCTCTTCCAGTGGATGCGATTGAACGAGTCGCCCGGCGCGTAGGGCCGGATGGAGGTGACCATGGCCGTGGTCTGGAGCGTCCGCTCCGGGCTGGACTGGCTGCCCTCCAGGGTGGCCGGCGGCAGGCGCCAGCGGGGCAATGACTCCAGGGCCGGGTAGACGATGACGGTGGCTGGCGAACCGACGGAGGCAAGTGATTCGAACAGCCCGAAGGGGTCTCCCGTGCGGATGACCATGGGCTCGATGCGGAAGTGTCCACGGCGAGTGAGCGGGACGCGCGCCACCCACGAACGCTCCGAGCGCGAGGCCAGGGCGAGCGCGCGACCGGGCAGCGCCACGGGCAGGCTGGAGGGGTTGTGGACCTCCAGCCAGGGCTTGGGCAGCCGGCTGGTGTTGCGCATGGTGTACGTGGCTCGCAGCGTGTCTCCCACTTGCGCGTGCGGTCGGTCCAAGGTATAGCCGGCCTCCAGATCGGACATGCCGAAGCGTGTCAGGACGTACGCGCCGCCGATGACCAGGATGCCCAGATAGACCAGGTAGAAGAGGAAATCCGCGCCCGTGGAGAAGGCGGCCACGATCAGGAAGACCGCCAGGGCGATGAACTGCAGGCGGCGAAGCATTCGAATCGATCCCCTGGCGGCCCGCGTTCCTGCTCAGGCCGGCCTGGCCGCGCGCGTCTCGGCGGAGGGTGCGGTCGTGCGGGATTCGATGGGGATGGTACCCAGCAGCTCGCGGACCAGCGCGCCCGGATCGACATCGCGGATGGTGGCCGATGTCTTGATGATCAGTCGGTGCGCCAGCGCGGGCTCGGCCAGCGCCTTGATGTCATCGGGGATGACGTAATCGCGGCCGCTCAGGGCGGCCAGGGCCTGACCCGATCGATATAGCGCCAGCGAGCCGCGCGGCGAGGCGCCCAGGTATATGTCGGGGTGCGAGCGCGTGGAACCCACCAGGCGCACGATGTAGTCGCTGATGGTGGGGTCCACGTAGACCTGGCGGATGCCCGTCTGCATCTCGCGCAGTTCGTCCACGCCAGCGACCTCCCCCAGCTCTTCAAGGGGATGCTCGCGCTTCTGCTCGTCGAGGATCACGATCTCCTCCAGCGGCTGGGGATAGCCCAGGCGGATGCGCAACATGAAGCGGTCCAACTGAGCTTCTGGGAGCGCGAAGGTGCCCTCGTACTCGATGGGGTTCTGGGTGGCGATGACCAGGAAGGGCTCGGGCATCGGGTAGGTCACGCCGTCCACCGTCATGTGCCGCTCTTCCATCGACTCCAGGAGGGCCGACTGGGTCTTGGGCGTGGCCCGGTTGATCTCATCAGCCAGCACGATCTGGGCCATGATGGGCCCCGGCCGGAACTCGAACTCCTGGGTCTTCTGGTTGTAGATCGAGAGACCGGTCACGTCCGTGGGCAGCAGGTCAGGCGTGAACTGGATGCGCCGGAAGCTGCAGCCGAGACTGCGCGCAATGGCCTTGGCCAGCACCGTCTTGCCCCTGCCGGGCACGTCCTCGATGAGCAGATGGCCCTGGCAGAGCAACGCCACCAGCG
>JALZLQ010000144.1 GCA_030858605.1 Chloroflexota bacterium | reverse complement strand
ACTCCCAGCAGATGCGCCTGCTGCGGGCTGATGTCGAGCCAGACCACAGGCACGCTCGTTAGGCCCGCGCGCCGTGCCGCGACAAGACGCTGGTGCCCGCCAACCACGAGCGCGTCCTTGCGGCATGCCACCACCGGCTCGACGAAGCCCCAGGCGCGGATGCTGCGGGTCAGCGCGTCCAGCTCCTCCTCGCTGATGCGCCGAGGGGTGGCCGGATCGGGGCGCAGGGTGTCGATGGCCACCTGCTCGATGACGAGGGAAGGGGAAGCGGTGGTCATCGAGGTTGCTGCAGTCAGGCCACGTACCAGGCGAGGCTGTCGTCCTCAGACAGCGGGAGGGTGCTTGAGTCCCCTTGGGGGCACTCACACCAATCGTCCGCGACCAGGCCGCATCGGAGTGGCTTGCCATCCCGCCGCATCTGGTTCGAGCCCTGATACGATCGGGACGTGACAGCGACCGGCTTCCGCGGCGGCGAGATCATGGGCATCCGCATCCCCACCGTCTTCGATGAGAACGACGCGATCCGCTGCGCTGGTTGCGGCGAGCACATCGATGGGCTGCCCTTCCGGGTGTCGCTCATGGACATCATGTCGCCGGAGGCGCCGCCCAGCTGGGCCATCGGCGCATCCATCAATCCTGGTCCGCACCAGTTCCACGCTGACGGCGACCACTTCAGGGCATGGGCCCGACGGCGCGGCTACTACTTCTGCCGGCTCTCCGACGTCCGTGAGCTGATGCGGCCAGTGCCCATCCCCGGCGACGAGGCGCGCTGGGGCGTCTGTGACGGCTTGCACCCCGAGGCGCACGAGCTCGTCCCGGCGTAGCGGCGCGTCCCGCCAGTACCAGCTTCCCTGCCCTCGATGGACCTCGACCTCCTGCTTCCTGCCCTGACCGCGCTCCTGGCTGCCCTCTTCGCGGTCGCCCTAGCCGACCAGTGGCTGCGTCGCCGTCGGGCGTACCAGCTGGTGTGGGCCATCGGAATGGGCTTCTTCGCGCTGGCCGCCGGTGCGGAGGCGCTGGCCGCAGCGCTGGGCTGGAACGAGACGCTCTATCGCACCTGGTACATGACCGGCGCCGTCTGGACCGCCGGCTGGCTGGGACTGGGAACTGCGTTCCTCCTGGGACGGACCCGCTTCGGATACACCTTCGCGTTGTGCCTGTTCCTGGCCGGCCTCTTCATGTTCCTGGCGGCGCGTCGACTGCCACCTGACGAGGTAGGTGACCTGCCCCTGCTCTACTTCATCACGGCCGTGGTGCTCGCCTTCGCGGTCGCCGTGGAGACGTACTTCCAGAACGAGCGCTGGCCGTATATGGCTGCCGCGGCGGTGGTAGGCGCGACGCTCATCAGTGCCGTGGTGATGCTGGGCACCAGCCTACCGTCCCCCGGCTTCGCGACCGACCCGACCACCGGGTTCCCGACGGCGGCCATCGTCCCGGCCTCCTTGCGCCTGCTGACGCCGTTCCTGAACATCACAGGTGGCCTGGCGCTCATCCTGGGGGCGGTCTTCTCTGCCTACGTGTTCATGCCCAAGAAGCGGGTGCTCGACTACTCGCTGGATCCTGGTCAGCCGGGCGATGAATTCATGTTCAACCTATTCATCGCGCCGGTGGCTATCGCGGTCAACTTCACGGCGTCGCTGCCCGGCGCCGTGACTGCCCTGATCAGGGGCCGCATCCACACGCGCGTGCCGGCCACGCTGCTCATCGCGCTGGGGGCGCTGGTGGCAAGCAGCACGGACACGCTCAACCGGTTCGGCTCTACCGAGCTGTTCCAGATCGGCAAGTTCGTGGGCGTGGTCCTGCTCTTCCTGGGCTTCCTCGTCTCGATCGAGATCTTCCGTGAGATAAGGGTGCCCTTCACCAGCATCGTGCTGCGCGGCGGCCGAGAGGAGCATCCCGACGCCTCCACTAACGCCAGCGGCGCGGAGCGTTGAAGGAGGCCCGTTTCCTCGGGACGGCACTGCTGCTGATCTCCGCTTTCGGCTTCGCCACGCTGGGCATCTCTACGCGCGGTGCGGCGGACAGCGGCCTGGACACATTGGCGTATGTCGCTTGGCGAAACACGCTGGGTGGCCTCGTCATCCTTGGCGGGGTCGCTGCGGCGGCCGCCCTGGGCCATCGAGCCTTCGCGCGGCGCGGCACCGTACCGCGACGGGAGTGGCTGGCTCTGGCCGCGGCCGCGACCATGGCGGTCGGCGTGCAGCTCTCCATCTTCGGGGCGTTCAACAGCACGACCATCGCCATCGCGCTCATCACGTTCTACTCGTTTCCCGCATTGGTGACATTGGCCGCGGTGCGGGTCTACGGCGAACGTCTGGAACCGCGTCAGGCGGCGGCGCTCGCCCTCGCTTCGGTCGGCCTCATCCTGGTGGCGCTCGGGCCGGCCATGGCTGGCGCCGGTGTGCGGATCGACCTGGCGGGCATCGGCCTGGCCTTTGCGGCGGCACTCTTCCAGACCGCGTACTCGCTGGTGGTCGGTCGGGGTTTCCCCACCATTCCCAGTGGCTTCGCGACAGCCGTCATCGTCGGCGTCGCCGGACTAGTGTCGATCGTCCTGACGATCGTGGTCGGACAGGGCTCTCAGCTAGCTCTGCCCATCGACCTGCCTGCTCTGTGGCCGTGGGTCCTGCTCGCAGTGGTCATCGGGGCCGCCATCCCGACGGCTGCCAACGTCACCGGGATCCGCCTGCTAGGCCCCAGCCGGGCGGCCATCCTGATGATGATCGAGCCTGTCGTGGGCGTGACGCTGGCGGCGGTGTTCCTGGCCGAGCGGCCGGTGCCGCTGCAATTCCTGGGCGGAGCGGCGGTGATCATCGCCGGTGTCGTGCTCCAGAGCCGGAGGCGTTCAAGCGTGGTCGTCTAGGCTCGTCAAGGGCGGCGCGCGACTCGGTCCGCCCGCGGCCGCGGTCTATACTCGGACCCTTCGCCGAGCGCCGAGAACGCTCTGTCCGAACCCTGCAGACCCATGATCGAGGTTCGATGCGCGTCCGAAAAGCGGTCTTCCCAGCCGCCGGCTGGGGTACCCGATTCCTGCCTGCCACCAAGGCCCAACCCAAGGAGATGCTGCCGCTGGTCGACAAGCCGGTCATCCAGTACGCGGTGGAAGAGGCCGTCGCGGCGGGCATCGAGCAGGTCATCATCGTCACCAGCAGCCAGAAGCGGGCCATCGAGGACCACTTCGACCGTTCCTACGAGTTGGAGCACCTGCTGGAGACCAAGGGCGACATCGAAATGCTGCGTCGCGTCCGGCAGATCGGCGACATGGCCCAGATCAGCTACGTGCGTCAGAAGGAGCAGTTGGGGCTGGGACACGCGGTCCTGATGGCCAAGGATCTGGTCGGCCACGAGCCCTTCGCGGTGATCCTGTCCGATGACGTGGTCTCGTCCGAGCGCTCCTGCATCGCCCAGCTCATCGACGTCTATCGCGAGACCCATGCCAGCGTGGTGGCGGTCATGGAGGTGCCCCGCGAGGAGACCGGGCGCTACGGCGTCATCGACCCGGACACCAGTGTCCATACCAACGATCAGCGGCTGACCAAGGTCCGCGGGGTGGTCGAGAAGCCGGATCCGTCGGTGGCGCCCAGCAACCTGGCCATCGTCGGCCGCTACGTGCTGACGCCCAAGATCTTCGAGAAGCTGGAGCAGACCCAGCACGGCGCAGGGGGCGAGATCCAGTTGACCGACGCGATCGAGGGCCTGATGCACGAGCAGGACGTCTACGCTTACGCATTCGAGGGACGGCGCTACGACGCCGGGACCACGATGGGCTGGTTGAAGGCATCGGTCGAGCTGGCGCTCGAGCAGCCTGAGATCGGCGGGGAGTTCAGGCGCTATCTCAAGACGCTGGATCTTGGGTGACCGTGGGGGCCCGCTGATCGGGAGGGTTCGTGGCTGAGGTCGGACGCGTCCTGGGTGGACGCTACCGCCTGATGGAGCTGCTCGGACAGGGCGGCATGGCGACCATCTACCGCGCGCAGGACGCCCGATTGGGGCGAGATGTCGCGGTCAAGGTGCTGCGCGCCGAATACGGCACGGATGAGGCTTTCGTGGCGCGCTTCCGTCAGGAGGCGCAGTCCGCGGCCGCCCTGAACCATCCCAGCATCGTGAACGTCTTCGACTTCGGCACGGACGAAGCCGGGCCATACATCGTCATGGAACTGCTGCCGGGCGGGGACCTGGCGCAGGTGCTGCGCGAAGGTGGGCCGCTCAGCCCAGCCGCCACCGCGCGCGTCGCACAGCAGATCGCCGATGCCCTGGCCGCAGCGCACGATCGAGGCATCGTCCATCGGGACATCAAGCCCTCCAACGTGTTGCTGGCTTCTTCCGGACGCGTCAAGGTGGGCGACTTCGGCATCGCCCAGGCGTTCTCCGATGCACAGCTCACCTTTCCCGGCATGACCATGGGCAGCGTCCACTACTTCAGCCCGGAGCAGGCCCGCGGCGAGCCACTTTCGCATTCGTCGGATGTATACGCCTTGGGCCTGGTCATGTTCGAGATGCTCACCGGTAGCCGCGCGTGGACCGGCGACACGGCTGCCTCCGTGGCTATGGCCCGTCTCTCGGGCGCCGTGCCGTCGCCGGCGGCGCTGCGGCCGGACGTCCCTGCCGAGCTGGACGGCCTGACGCGTTGGGCACTGTCCCCCGATCCTGGGGCGCGCCCCACAGCGGAACTCCTCTCCGCCCGACTGGAGCAGTTCCTCGCTGACCGCGGCAGCCCTGTGCCCGCCGGCGCCACAGGGCGCGCGGCGATCGCGCCGGCCCCGGCCGGCGTGGTCTACGGCTCGATGCCTCCACCGCCCGGCGATGACCAGGACATGGAGAGCGGCGCCGGCCGATGGGGTTGGTTGGCCGCGGTGCTGGGACTGCTCGTGCTCGTGGCGGCAGGCGTCCTCCTGTTCCTGCTGCTGGGTGGCGGAAGAGGCGCGGACCCCGGGCCGACCCCGCGGCTGGCTCTCGTGCCCGAGCTCGTGGGTCGCACCGTGCCCGAGGCGCAGAGCGCGGCCAGCGCTGCTCAGGTCGTGGTGTCGATCGGGGCGTATGAACAGACCGACGAGGTGGATGAGAACGTGGTCCTGTCCCAGGACCCTCTTCCCGACACGGAGGTCCAGGCCGGATCGGTAGTGACCATCGTCGTCGCCACGGCCAGTGAGACCGTGACCGTGCCAGATCTCCGCAACGCGAGCGAGGCAGAGCTGGTCGATGCCCTGCTGGGCATCGACCTCAGCCCCGGGGCTCGGCGGGAGGCGTTCGATCCAGAGGTGGCCGCCGCTGCGGTCGTCAGAACGGACCCCAGGGCGGGCATCGCCGTGCGACGTGGCACCGTGGTCGACTACACCCTCTCCCTGGGACCTGAGCCGACCCCCACGCCCAGCCCGATTCCCACGCCCAGCCCCACCCCCAGCCCGACCCCCACACCCAGCCCCACACCCACGCTC
>JALZLQ010000133.1 GCA_030858605.1 Chloroflexota bacterium | reverse complement strand
GGCCGATGGCGCTGGTGGCCATGCCGGTCAGGATGCCGATGCCCAGCCCCGGGCCGATGACGCCGAGCGCCGCGAGTCCGGCTCCGATCTGTTCCATGTGCTGTCGATCCTCCTACCTGCCCGGCTGGTGCCGGATCAATCTGGGCTGATGTGGTTCAGGCGGCGACCGTGCCGCGCGGAAGCTCCGGTTCCATGTTGCCTTCCGGCAGGTCCGGTTCGTGCGCTTCGTGATGCTCCTCGTGATCGTCGTGGCGCTCGATGGCCGCGATGGTGAACATGAGGGCGAGGATGGAGAAGATGAGTGCCTGCATGAAATTCAACAGCACTTCCAGGCCGAGCATGGCCACCGGGATGATGAAGATGGTCAGGGCCGAGATAACGCCCAGAGCGATCTCGCCAGCATAGATATTGCCCCACAGTCGCATGGACAGCGTGACCGGCTTGACGAACTCCAGCAGGAACTCAAGAAAGCCCACGAAGATCGAGATGACGCCGTTGGCGGGACCCTCCTTGAAGCCCTTCAGGCTGAAGAACTTGCCCAGGTAGCCACGCACGCCAAGCGCCCGCACGCCCTCGAAGTGGAACATCACGAAGGCCACCAGGGCCAGTCCGATGGTCACGTTGACATCACTGGTCGGCGCGCGAAGCTCCAGCGTGCGGCCCACGAAGGGCAGCAGGCCGCTCCAGTTGGAGAGAAGGATGAAGAGGAAGAAGGCCACGAAGACCGGCACATAACGTCGCGCATCTTTGCCGCCCAGGGAGGTGGCGAAGTTGGCCAGTCCCTCGTAGACGTATTCCAGCAGGTTCTGACGCTTGCCCGGTACCTGGCGGATGCCAAGAGAGAGGAATAACACCAGCGCCACGATGACGGCCATCACGATCCAGCCGGTGAAGATGGAGCTGGGGATGGTCAGGTCGAAGGTCAGGATGGCGTCAGACGGCGGCGGCGGCAGGGACTCGTCCAGGTCGACCAGCACGTGCGGGGCCGGCAACTCGAAGTTGGCCGTGATGGCGTCCCGCGGGAACTCGTACGGGCCCTCCGAGCCATCGGGATCGTCCTGGGTGAAGGGCGGGAAGAGGAAGAGACCGGCGATCTGCAGAGCCACGATGACGGCGATGCCCAGCAGGACCTTGCCGCGCACGCCGCGAGCTGGTGGCGTGGCCACCTCTCCGGCAGCCACGACCGCATCGCTGGCCATCTCCGGCCCGAGGGCGGCACGCATCCGCTCCTCAGCCGTTGACTCGTCGTCCTGTGGACTCGTCCCGGGCTCCGGGCGAGTGGTCTCGTCGGTCAACGCTGCTCCAGCCTGCGCGCGGTGTCAGAGACCGCGCTCATGTTCCGTCGTCTTCATCCGGTACCCGATCGAAGCTCGCCAGGAACCGGTCGATCAGTCTCTTCACTGTGAGGCCACCCGCGCCGAAGCCGAGCAGCAACCCGGCGACCACGAAGATGGGGAGCGTACTCAGTCGTTCGTCGATCCAGTACCCGAGCAGTACCCCGATGAGGGTCGTGACGAGCAGGACGATGGCGATCTCAGAGAACAGGGCGAGATAGGCGCCCGCCCGCCCGAGATCGTTCACGAACGACCTGACAACGCGCCGGAAGTATAGCAGAGGGCCCTCATGCCTCAGGCCGATGCGGGCGTGGCTCGGGACCGGCGTGGTCGACCCGCTCGCGCTCCTCCTGCGCCGCCACGACGGTCAACGCTTCCGTCGGCTCCTCATCCTCATAGGTGCGCGCATCGAGCGCCTCGCGGGCGCGCCGCGTCATGAGATAGAGGACCAGGCCGCCGCCGACCACCACGCCCATGAATGCGTACAGCGACCCCGTGCCCGAGAGGACCAGACTGAGCACCGCCAACAGGCCACAGAGGCCGTAGATGACCAGCACGGCGCCGCGGTGGGTGAGCCCCAGGTCCAGCAGGCGGTGATGGAAATGACCTCGATCAGGGGTGAAGGGAGAGCGCCGCGACGAAAGCCGTCGGATGATGATCCAGAAGGTGTCGATGATGGGCACCCCCAGGACGAGCATGGCCACGGCCACCTTGCCCACGCCCAGGATGGCCAGCACGGCCAGGGCGTAGCCGACGGCGTAGACACCAGTGGTCCCTATGAACACTCGTGCCCGATGGAAGTTCCAGGGTAGGAAACCACCCAGCGCTCCGGCCAGCACGGCACACAAGACGGCCACGGCGGGCAGGTCCAGCGTCAGCGCCACCAGGCCCAGGGTGATGGCAGCGATGAGCGATATGCCCGTCGAAAGGCCATCCAGCCCATCGATGAAGTTGATGCTGTTGATCATGCCCACGATCCAGAGCACCGTAACCACGATGGCCAGGTTGGCGGGGAACTCGATCATCCGAAAGTCGAAGGGGCCGCCCAGGAACTGGAACGGGTTGTCGATGAAGCCGATGCTGATGCCCGCCGCGACTGCCAGGCCGGCCAGGAGCAACTGGATGAGCAGTTGCCAGCGAGCGCGCAACTGGTAGCGATCATCCAGGAAGCCCAGCGCGGCGGCCAGCGCGGTGCCCCCGAAGAGCGCGACGAGATGCTCGTGTCGCGGCTGGACGCCCAGCTCGGGCACGGCTCCCACCATGCCGTTGATGAACACCGCGCCCACGCCCACCCCGACGAATGAGGCGACCACGGCGAGGCCGCCTCCGCGTGGGACGGGCTGGCGATGCACTCGGCGCGTGGCATCGGGCCGGTCGATGGCCCCGATCTGTCGAGCGAAGCGGATGGCGAAGGGGCTGAGCACGAAGCTCAGGGCCGTTGCGGCGACCATCGCCGCGACCAGGAACGCTATGGCCCCCGGAGTGGCCACGCTCACGCCTGGGGCAGACCCGGCACCGGGAACGATGCGCAGATGGCCCGGACCTCCGTGCGGATCGCCCCCAGGGCAGTGGCATCTTCGCGATCGGTCAGGGTGCGCACGATGAGCTGGCCCACGCGCCGCATCTCGTCCGGGCCGAAACCGCGGGTGGTCGTAGCCGGCGTCCCGAGTCGGATGCCCGAGGCGATGTTCGGCTTGAGCGGGTCGTAGGGGATGGCGTTCTTGTTGACCGTGATGCCCACCTCATCGAGCAGCTTCTCGGCCTCCGTACCGTTCACACCCAGGGGCGTCACGTCCACTAGCAGCAGGTGATTGTCGGTTCCGCCGGACACCACGCGCGCTCCGTGCTCGATCACCGTCTCGGAGAGCACTCGGGCGTTCTCCACCGTGCGTTCCTGGTCTCGGCGGAACTCGTCACTGGCAGCCAGCAGGAGCGCGACCGCCTTGGCCGCGATGACATGCATCAGTGGCCCGCCCTGGATGCCTGGAAAGACGGTCTTGTCGACCTGCTTGGCCAGCTCCGCACGGCTGAAGGTCAGCCCACCACGCGGACCACGCAAGGTCTTGTGGGTGGTGGTGGTCACGAGGTCGGCGTGGGGGAACGGGCTGGGGTGCAGACCGGCCGCGACGAGCCCGGCGATATGGGCCATGTCCACGAAGAGCAGCGCATCCACGTCGTGGGCGATGGCGGCCATCCGCTCGAAGTCGATGACCCGCGGGTAGGCGCTGGCACCCGCCACCAGCAGCTTCGGGCGGATCTCCGCGGCCTGTCGCTCCAGTGCGTCGTAGTCGATGCGGTGGTCCTGGAGGCCGACGCCGTATGAGTGCATCTCGAACCACTTGCCGCTGAAATTCACGGGCGAGCCATGGGTCAGGTGGCCGCCGTGGGCCAAGTCCATGCCCAGCACGCGGTCGCCCATCTGCAGGACGGACAGATAGGCGGCCATGTTCGCCTGCGCGCCGGAGTGCGGCTGGACGTTGACATGCTCCGCACCGGGGAAGAGCGCCAGCGCCCGTTCCTCGGCCAGCGTCTCCACCACATCGACATGCTCGCAGCCGCCGTAGTAGCGGCGGCCGGGCTGTCCCTCGGCGTACTTGTTGGTGAGCCAGGAACCCTGCGCTTCCATGACCGCCGCGAAGACATAGTTCTCGCTGGCGATGAGTTCGATCTTGTCGCGCTGTCGGTCGCGCTCAGCGCTCATGGCCTGCCAGAGTTCCGGGTCCACCTCGGCCAGGCTCGACCAGCCGGTCACGGCCGGCGCGGTCATGGTCATCACGGCGTCTCCTGCGGCGTCTGGTTCCCCGGCGCCCAGTGTACCCGCGGCCCGCTCAGGCCAACGCTGAGGTGACCTCGGAAGGGTCAAGGGCACCGGATCGAAGTATCACCACCGCGCCCTCGGCGCTCACGGCTACCACGGTCGAGGCGACGCCGCCACGTAGTGGACCTCCGTCCAGCACGAGGGCCAGCGAGTCGCCGACCTGCTCGACCAACTCGGCCGCGGTCATCGGGTCGGGTCCACCGCTCACGTTGGCCGAGGTCAGGGCGATCGGTCCGAGGCGCGCCGAGAGCTGCCGTGGGACAGGGTGATCGGGCATCCGGAAGCCGAGGGTGCCCGTCGGTCCAAGGAGCGGCGCGGGCAGGTCCACGCCCGCTTCGGCCCTGGGCGACAGCACCAGGGTAAGTGGGCCTGGCCAGAAGCGATCCACCAGCCGGCGAGCCACAGGTGGCAGGTCCGCCAGTGCCTCGACCTGGTCGATGGAGTCGACGGCCAGGGCGATGCCCTTGTCGCCGGGACGGCGCTTGGCGGCCAATAGTGCGGCCAGGGACCACGCGTTGGGCAGCACCGTCAGCCCGTAGAGCGTGTCGGTGGGGATCGCCACGATGCCTCCCGCCCAGAGCGTCTCGATGGCGGACTCCACCGAATCCCGGTCAGCCGCGGGCAGGATCATAGGACGGGACACCCTCAGGGCCGTTCCACCACGAGCACCCGAGGCTGGCCACTCAAGTCAGCCTCGATCCCAGCGGGCCATCCGGGCAACGCTGATGCTGCTGCGTGGAGGGCCGCCGCGGCTTGCTCTGCGCCGATCTCCAGCAATGCCGTGCCACGCTCGGTGAGAGCCGCGGGCAGCATGGCCAGCAGTCGCCTGATCGACGCGAGCCCGTCCGGTCCGCCATCCAAGGCAGCCACGGGCTCGAAGCTGGCGGCGATGGGCAGCCCAGGCACGTCCAGGCTGGGGATGTAGGGCAGGTTGGCAACGATCAGATCGACCGAGGTCGGTGCATCAGGCACCGCCAGCAGGTCACCCTTCGCGAAGTCGATGGCGTCGGCCACCGCGTGGGCCACGGCGTTCTCCACGGCCAGCGCCAGCGGCTCCGCTGATCGATCCGTGGCCGTGATGGCGACCGCTTCAGCATAGCCGCGGCGAGCCAGTGTGACGGCCAGCGCGATGGCGATGGCACCGCAGCCCGTGCCGACGTCCCAGAGGCGGTAGGGAGGCTTCCCTGCGCGACGTGGCGCAGCGGTGAGCGCTCGGCGGACCCGATCCAGGGCAAGGTCCACGACTCGCTCGGTCTCGGGCCTCGGTATGAGCGCCCTGGCATCGACCGTGAAGGCCAGGCCGTAGAACTCCTTGAGGCCCCGGATGTAGGCCACCGGTTCGCCAGCCGAGCGGCGCTCGACGGCCGCACCATAGGCGGCACGCGCACCACTGCCGACCGGGACCTCTGGATGCGCCAGCACGGTCGTGCGTTCCACGTCCAGGATGTGGGCCAGGAGTAGTTCGGCGTCGAGCCGCGTGCTCTCCGAGCCCGACGCGCGAAGCTGCTCGGTGGCCGTCCGCAACAGTCCCCCCACCGTCACGTCGGTCGAGGACTGCTCACTCACAGGCGCACGACGACCGATAGATCGCCGGTGCGGCGCAACACCTCGACGCCGGCCGAGTCATCGCTGCGCCGCACCAGCAAGTCGACCACGCCATCGCCCACGCGCACGTTCTCGAGGCGCAGTTCCGGCAGCCAGGGCGGCAGGGTCGGCGCGTGAAGGACCAGCTCCGCGGCGGACGCGTTCGGCTCGAGGCCGAGCATCGAGCCGAGAAGATGGAAGAGCGACCCAGCGGCCCACGCCTGCGGTGAGCAGGCGACCGGGTAAGGCACAGGATAAGCGGATCTGGTCCGGTCGAAGCCGCAGAACAACTCTGGCAGCCGCGCGTCGCGGAAGTAGACGGTCGCCTCCAGCATGGCGCCCGCCACCTGTGCTCCCTCGGCACCCAGGCCATAACGAAACAGGCCGGCCGCGGCTATGGCGTTGTCGTGCGGCCAAACCGTCCCCAGGTGGTAGCCGATCGGGTTGTAGCCGGCCATCTCCGACGAGAGGGTGCGGATGCCCCAGCCGCTCCACAGTCCGGGCCCCAGTAGGGAGGCTGCCACACGTCGTGCCCGCTCCGGTGAGGCGGCGCCGCACCAAAGGACATGGCCGGCGTTGGATGCCACTGCATCGACCTGCTCCTTGTCGGCGTCCAGGGCCATGGCATAGGTGCCTACGTCCTCCATCCAGAAGCTGGCCTCGATGGCCGCGGCAAGTCTCGTAGCGGACCTGTCCTGCGCGTCCGCAAGTTTCGCGTCTCCCCGTGAACGAGCCAGACGGGCCAGTTCGCGCCTGGCGCGATAGACGTAGCCCTGGACCTCCACGAGCGCCAGCGGAGCCCGCGCCAGCGTGCCGTCGCGGTGGCGGTTCGCGTCCGCCGAGTCCTTCCAGCCCTGGTTGATCAGGCCACGGTCGGAGTGCCGCTGGTACTCGACGAATCCGTCGCCGTCCATGTCGCCATGCGATTCGATCCAGGCCATGGCGGCCAGTGCGTTTGGCCACAGCCGATCCACCAGGGCATCGTCGCCGCTCCACCGCTGGTACTCGCCCAGCAGGATGAGCCAGAGGGGCGTGGCGTCCACCGACCCGAAGTAGGGCGTGTGCGGTATCTCACCGGCCGCGGCGAGCTCCCCGCTGCGCAGCTCGTGAAGGATCTTGCCCGGCTGCGCATCACGCCAGTCGTCGGTCTCCGTGGCCTGGAGCCGAGCCAGGACGTTCAACGCTTCGCGAGCGACCTGCGGCCGGACCGGCAGCACCTGCAGTGCCGTGATGATTGCGTCGCGCCCGAAGAGGCAGCTGAACCAGGGGACTCCCGCCGCGACATAGCGCTCGCCGGGGCCTGGGCCGCTGTTGACCAGCAGGCGCAGGTCGGAGAGAGCGCGGCGGAAGGCTCGTCCGGCAAGCATGTCAGGCGTGCTGACCGAGGTTGAACTGCTGTTCCAGGAGCGATGAGCCGCCTCGGCCGCCTCGCCGAAGGCGGGACGCACGACATCGGCCGGCAGGGCCGTGGCTGGCGATGCACTGACTTCGCCTGAGTCGTGCTCGGAGCGAGGGGACGTCGTGGCGTCGTCAGCATCCGCCCAGACCGTCACATCCAGGGTGCGATGGCCGCCCGGCGGCAGGGTCCAATCGAATGCCAGCAGGATCTGGCCCGTGGCATGGGTGTCGGGCGCCTCGTCAGGCCAGGGGCTGCCGCGACGGACGCAAGCGTCCACCTCTTCCGTGCTCATGGTTGCCGGCAGCACACGGATCGGCTCCGAGAAGCGCAACCGCGTGCGGCGGCGGCGACCATCCAGCCCGACGTAGCTGAAGTTCACGGCGTCCGTCTCGGCGCTGTCCGGGGTGCGCCGGCCGCGTTCCTTTCGGATCACACCGCGCACCTCGAAGATATCGGCAAAGTCGGCGTCCAGTCGCAGCGTCAGGCTGCAACGCTCGGGGTGCGTCGTGAAGTTGTCGATGCGGATCCGCTCTCCGAAGCCTTCGGAGATGAGCCGCTCGCGCACGACCCCCAGCGACTGACGGCGAAGCACCACCTCGGGATCCAGCTTGTCACTCGGGTCGCGCAGAAAGTCCGGGTTGGTCAGCTGGATGGTGCTGCCGTAGGAGGCGGCGCTGCCCGCCCTCAACACGACCGGTCGGGCTCCGTTGATGCGCAGTTCATAACGTGACAGCATCCGGGTGTCGCCGGCGTAGAGTCCCAGACCGCGGCTGCCGGGATGGACATCCCCGAATGAGTCGGTGAGCAAGAACAGCAGGTCGTGCTTCAGGATCAGGACGCCGGTAAGGTCGGTCGCTCGAGCGACGGCCGGGTCATCGGGCACCGCGGACATCAGCGGGCCGAGCGGATCGAGGGGATCGATCGCCACGTCCGTCACGTGGGTCACGCGCCCGCACCAGCCTGCTCGATGTTGGCCAGGAGCTCTGCCTGGTCGGTCTGGATCAACGCGTCAAGCAGCCGGTCCAGGTCGCCGTCCAGGACCTGCGGCAAGTTGTGCAGGTCCATCCCGATGCGATGGTCGGTGACGCGGTCCTGGGGGAAGTTGTAGGTACGGATCTTCTCGGAGCGCTCTCCCGAACCGACCATGCCCAGACGCACCGCTGCCTCCGCGTCGTGGACCTTGCGCTGCTCCAGTTCGAGGAGGCGGGCGCGCAGCACGGCCATGGCCTTGGCCTTGTTCTTGTGCTGGCTCTTCTCGTCCTGGATGGCCACCACCAGGCCGCTGGGCAGGTGCGTGATGCGGACCGCCGAGTCGGTCGTGTTCACGCTCTGGCCGCCTGGGCCCGACGAGCGGTAGACGTCGATGCGCAGGTCCTTCTCATCGATCTTGATGTCCACCTCGTCCGCCTCGGGCAAGACCGCGACCGTGGCCGTCGAAGTATGGATACGCCCGCTGGACTCGGTCTCCGGAACGCGCTGCACGCGGTGCACGCCGCCCTCGTACTTGAGGCGGCTGTAGGCTCCGTCGCCCTGGATCTCGATGATGACCTCGCGCATGCCCCCGATGCCTGTCTCATGTGCCGAAAGGAGCTCGCTCTTCCAGGAGTGGCGGTCAGCGTAACGCGCGTACATCCGGAAGAGCTCCGCGGCGAAGAGAGCCGCCTCCTCCCCGCCCGTTCCGGCACGCACCTCGATGATGACGTTGCGGTCATCGTTGGGATCGCGCGGCAGCAGCGCGAGGCGCAATTGCTCGGTCAGCGTCGCTTCCTCCGCCTCCAGCTCAGCGACGATCTGCCGTGCCATCTCGCGGGTCTCGGGATCGTGCTCTGCATCACGGTCTCGGCGCGCGCCGTCGAGCTGTCCGCGTGCCTCCCTCAACCGGCGCGCATTGTCCACGACCGGAGCCAGGCGTGACCGTTCACGTCCCAGGTGCTTGCTGCGTTCAGGGTCGGAGGCGACGTCGGGCCGCGACCACTCCGCCTCGATCTCCGCCAGGCGCCGCTCCAGCTCGTCGAGCCGTGCGTCCAGGCTCATCGCTCGGCCTGGTCCCTCGTCCCGCCGGTCACTGGTACGGGTGAAGCGGCGGCCCGCGCCTGCTCGTCGGCCAGCGTCTTCAGGTCCGGGATCGCCTCGCGCGTCGGATCCAGGGATCCAGGCGGGGGCTCCTCGCCATTGGCCGCTATGGCCTCGCGCACGGAAGCCACGGCGACCTCGATCATCGAGTCATCGGGCTGCTTGGTGGTGATGCCCTGGAGCCAGATGCCGGGCAGGAAGAGCCAGCGTGTCCACCAGCTGTCCCGCCGTCGAGCGCCCCAGCGAAGGATCTCGTAGGAGACCGAGGCGATGACCGGGATGAGCACTATGCGTGACGCGATGGTCACCCAAAGTTCCTGACCCGCCAGCAGGCTGAAGAGGATGATCGACACGATGATGAAGACGACCAGGAACTCCGTGCCGCAGCGCGGGTGCGCCGTGGGGTAGCGCCGGATCCGCTCGATGGTCAAGGGGTCCTCATGCTCCAGGGCATGGATCGTCATGTGCTCCGCGCCGTGGTACTGGAAGACGCGTCGTATCTCCGGTGAGCGGCTGACCACCAGCAGGTAGCCCACGAAGATGGAAGTCTGGATCAGGCCCTCCAGGAGGTGCTGGACGAAGACCTGCCCGCCGGGGATGACGGCCTCCGTGCCGAAGCGCGAGAGGAGCAGCGGCAGGATGGTGAACAGGCTTACCGCGATACCCACCGTGAACAGGACCGTCAGCGCGACCGTGGCGCGGCCCATGGCCACACCCTCGCCGGCTGCTGAGATGGACCCGGAGCGCATCAGCCAGCGCGTCCCCACAACGAGTGTCTCGTACAGCACGATGAGTCCCCGGAAGAAGGGCGCACGAGCGAAGCGGTTGCGATGGAGCAGGCTGTCGAGGGGTTCCTGCGCGACGAAGATGCGCCCATCCGGGCCGCGTACGGCGACACCGATGGCATCGCGGCCGCGCATCAGGACACCCTCCATGAGGGCCTGGCCGCCGTATGCGAATCGAGCCATGCGGGCTGCTCCTCAGGTCGTCAGAAGAGAGCCGAGAGGCTCTGTCGCCACCGCCGCGCGATCAGAGTCGCGTCGAGCGCTCGAGGCGCTTCTGGAAGCGCTCGACCTGACCCGCCGTGTCGACGATGGTCTGCTTGCCGGTGAAGAAGGGGTGGCAGTTGGAGCACACGTCGACGCGCAGCTCGGGGCGCGTGGATCCGATGGTGAAGGTGATGTGGCACGACCCGCAGACGACCTGCGCCTGGTGGTAGGCAGGATGGATATCCGGCTTCATGATCCCCTCAGGCGCCGGCGACGACCGCTGCCGCGGCCTCCGGCTCGACGCGGATGCGCTTCTTGTCTCGACGGGCGTGCTCGAACTTGACCCGGCCCGTGACCGTCGCGAAGACCGTGTAGTCCCGACCAAGGCCGGTGCCCTGCCCGGCCAGGAACGTCATGCCTCGCTGGCGGACGATGATCGACCCGGCACTCACCAGCTGACCGTCGCCGCACTTCACCCCGAGCCGCTGGCCGACGCTGTCGCGGCCGTTCTTGGAGCTGGAGCCAGCCTTCTTGTGTGCCACGTCGTTACTCGTCCTTCCTGGGTGCGTCGGAGGCGTCGAGGGCCTCGGCCGCGCCTTCCGCTTCGTCCGCGGCCGGGCTGTCGTCCGAGGCGGCTTCGTCGGATGCTGAGGCCTTGGAAGCCTTGGACGGCGTGGCGGTCTCGTCCGCCTTGGTGCTCTTGGCTGGAGTCGCGGTATCGCGCGACTTCGTGGCCGTCTTGGCAGCCGCGGCGGCCGGCTTCGACGCTGCGGTCGACTTCGATGCCTTGATGGTGGTGGCAGACTTCGCCTTGGAGGAGCTTGCGGCCTTCGACGAGTCGGAGGCGGCGGTGCGCGAGCGTCCCTTCCCGGTCGGTGCCTTGGACGCGTCAGCGTCCGTCTTGGCATCCGCCTTCGCTTGGGCATCGGCGGCAAGCTTGGCGGCCAGTGCCTGGTCGGCGGCTGCCTGGCGGGAAGCTTCCTTCTCGCGCTTCTCGCGTTCCTTGCGCTCCGCGGCCTCGACCTTCTCAGCATCGTCGGCCGCACTCCGGCCGTCGAGGCTGATCTCCGAGATGCGCAGCACCGTCAGTTCCTGGCGGTGGCCCTTCTTGACGCGCCGGCGCGCCTTGGGCTTGTACTTGAAGACGATGAGCTTCTC
>JALZLQ010000093.1 GCA_030858605.1 Chloroflexota bacterium | reverse complement strand
ACGACGACAAGCGCTAGTCCTCTTCGAGGCAACACCACAAGAGCCGGGGCGCCAGGTGCGCTCCGGCTCTTCTCTTTGTGCCGCAAGCGGCCGATAAGGCGGCGGAGCGCGTCCGATAAGGCCGTCTAGTCAGGATGGCGCTCATGTGGAGCCCTCGCACAGAGCAGAAGCAATCGGACAAGAAGATCCGCGGCGGGACGAAGGACCGGCGTGGGCGTGGCGGCCGCGGCAGGGGGCGCGACGGGGCAGTCGTTGAGATGGCGGCCGTGGAGGAGATCCTGGATGCCATCGAGCGGGTGGACCTGAAGCGCCCGTGGCCGGATATCGGCGAGTCGCTGCTACCGGTGCTGCCGCGCAGACGAGCCATGCCACCCGGCGGCGACCGGTTGCTCTGGAAGCTCTATCCGCCGGGCATAGAGGTCGGCTTCGGAGTCGACATCGGACCCGCCTTCATGTACGTGACCGAAACGTTGCTGGACGGGTGGGGCGTCACCGTGTCTGAGGTGGCGGCGCGCGCGCTGGGCAACCTCAAGGGCCTGGCCGCTGCTCGCGGGATGCACGCCCTCCTCTGCGACTCGGTCGACGGCGTGCCCACGCGCGCCTTCCAGTCACGCGAGGGGTGGGCTTCCGCACTCGTGCTGATGCCGGACGAATTCGCGCGGCGCTTCGGCGAGGACCCAGTGCTCGTGCTGCTGCCCATGCGCGATGTGGTATTCACCATGCCCATCGACACGGACCGGGACCTGGCCACATGGTTCCTGGAAGAGTTGCGCTCGATGGATCCGAACGCGCTGGAGGTGCCGCTGCTGGCGTGGGCGGCGGGGCAGTTCCGCCTGGATGTCGGACTCGCCCCGCCGGCTGATGCCTGACCGGGACGCACACGGCAGACGTCAGGCTGGGATCTCGGCGTCCGCCTCGATGCCAAGGTCTTCCTGAACGTCGACGTCGTGAAGGGTCCGACCATGGGGGTCCATCCGGCGCCAACGAGGCTCCCGGACCAGCACCACCTGCAGCGCGTCGACAAGTGCCCTCAAGCTGCGCTCGCCGGATGAGGCCAGATCGTCGGCGGCAGCGATAGCCGCCACCCGATGGAGCGCCAGCGGCAGCCGTTGCGCGGTGCCGTTCAGCTCCAGGGCAGCGCCCTGACCTGCGCCGTTGCGATCTCCGGGCCGTCCGGCGACCGCTCGCAGCAGCTCGCGCAGGACCGCCGGCTCCAGCAGTGGCATGTCCCCACCCACGAGGACGATCCACCACTCCCTCGCCGCAGCGGCGCCGGCCGTCAACCCTAGCAGCGGGCCGCCGAAGCTGGTCCGGTCGGTGACTACGCGCAGCGGTACCGGCAGGTCGGTCGGCAGGTCGAACGACAGTCCGCCGGCCGGCACGACGACGATGACCTCCGTACAGACCGAGGCGAGCGCGCGGATGGCATGGTGCAGGATCGGGCGACCGTCCAGCGGTTCGGCCAGTTTGTCTCGACCGAAACGACTCGATCGCCCCCCGGCCAGCACGATCCCGGACGCGGACGGTGTGGGGCTGGACGGTTGGCGAATAGGCTGCCGGCGCTGCTCGCCTCCGGGCAACGCGATCCGGGAAGCACGCGGTGGCGTGCGGCTGGTTTCGCGCGGATCTGACGCGGAGTAAGACGGCTCCGCGAGCCCGAGCGGCAGCACCTCGACGGTGGCGTTGTAGTCGGGCACGAGTGCCACTGGATCTCGACTCCCCGTGGGGATGACGGGATTCGCCTCGGGAAAGAACATCTGGAGATTGCCGGGGCGCATCGTGGCCAGCTTGACGCGGGCCCGCACCTCACCGACTTCTGAGCGCACCAGCACAGCGTCGCCCTCCCCCAGTCCCAGGCCGTGGGCGTCGGACGGTGCCATGAAGAGCGCGTCGCGGTCGGCGCCCGTCAGCGGGTCCTTCGCCCGCCAGACCATGGAGTTGAACTGCTTGCCGCGCCGAGTGGAGAGCAGGAAGCGACCCTCGGCCAGCTCTCGCTCTCGCGGTTGGACACGCACGAAGTTGGCGCGGCCGTTGGGCGTCGGGAATACCCAGCCGTCACACAGCCGCGCGCCGCCCCATTGGATCGCGTCGCCAGTGTCACGTAGGTGCTGCACGCCTTCGTAGAAGGGCACGATGCGCGCGATCTCGTCACGGATCTCCTGGGCCGACTCGAAGGAGCAGAGGACCGCGGCCCTCACGGGGTCCACCCGACCGGCCAGGTCGAGCAGCACCTGCCACTCGCTGCGCGCCTCGCCGATGCGCGGCCCGGGGATCTCCGGCGAGAACGCCACGCGTCGCTCCGTGGTGGTCTCCGTGCCGCCGCCCGGCTGCTCATAGCGCGTCGTGGCGGGCAGCAACAGCACCGTGTCCGTCGGGTCGATGAGCATCTGCGAGCTGATGATGATGTCCTGGTGGACTCGCAGCGGCACTCGCTCCAGTGCCTGCTGCACGGCCACCGGCTCGGGCAGCGTATCCAGGAAGTTGCCGCCCACCGACCAGAGCACGTCCAGCTCGCCACGACCGGACGCTTCGACCATCTCAGTCGCTGACAGCCCCCGCTCAGAGCCGATGGCGAAGCCGTACTGCGCTGACAGCGCTTCCGCGGATCCCGCCTCGATAGGGACGCCGCCCGGCAGCACCGTGGCATAGCAGCCCATCTCCGCGCCGCCCTGCACGCCGGAGTGGCCGCGGATGGGCATCAACCCTGCTCCGGGTCGCCCCACGTTGCCCCGCGCCAGGGCCAGATTGATGATGGCCGCCACGTTGTCCGTCCCGCAGACATGCTGAGTGATGCCCATCGACCACACGAGCACGGCGCTCTTGGCCCCCGCGTACATGTGCGCGAACCTGTGGAAGTCCTCCACCGAAGAACCACTCCAGCGCGCCAGATCGTCCAGTGATTGCGCCGCCAACTCCGCACGAAGCTCCGGCCAGCCGTCGGTGTGGCGCGTGACGAAGTCGTCGTCCACGCCATTCTCCTCGATGAGCATCTTCAGCACGCCGTTCAGAAAGGCGATGTCCCCGCCGACATGCACCGGGAAGAACTCGTCAGTGATCGTGGTGCCGAACGTGGCGCTCTCCACGTTGGAGGGCACCCAATAGCGCTCCAGGCCGGGCTCGCGGTACGGGTTGACCACAGCCACCTTGCCGCCACGTTTCTTGGCCAGGTAGAGGTACTTCATGAAGACCGGCTGGGCGTTGGCCACGTCCGCGCCGAAGAGCACCGTCAGATCCGATTCGATGACGTCCCGGTAGTCGCAGGTCGTGGCGGCCACACCGATGGCCCGCTTGAGCGCCCCCGTTGATGGCGCATGGCAGATGCGTGCCGCGTTGTCCACGTTGTTAGTGCCCAGGAAGCGCGCCACCTTCTGAGCCACGTAGTACGTCTCGTTGGTGATGCCGCGCGCGGTGAGGAATAGACCGAAACGGTCCGGTCCGACGGCTCTCGCGCCTCGGATGCGCTCCGCGGCAAGATCCAGCGCCTCATCCCAGCTGATCCGCGTGAAGCCAAGGTCGCCGCGCCTCCGGATCATGGGATAGGGCAGCCGGCCGAGCTTGCGCAGGGCGGTCCCGTCGAGCTCCCGAAGGCTGTCGACCACGGCCAGCTTGCGCGG
>JALZLQ010000088.1 GCA_030858605.1 Chloroflexota bacterium | reverse complement strand
GGCAGCCGTGCTCGCGCCGCCGCTGGGCAGGCCGGCCACACCGGAGGGAGCGGTCGACCGCGTCGGTTGTGCATTCAGCGCCCCGAAGACGAATGCACCGGTCCCCAGGAGGAGCAAACCGAACAGCGCCGCCACCAGGATCTGCGACGCGCCTGATCCACGCGGCCCGCCGCCCGAAGCACGGCGTGTCTCTCGCCGCTGCACGGCCTGACGCCGGACAGGGACTTTCGGGTCGCGCACGCTCATACGGAACGGCGCCCTGGTACGTGACGGTGCATCGCAGTGAATGGTACCCGGGGGGGCCGCGACACCGCCAGGCGATGGAGAGCTCAGCCGTGGCCCTGGCCGCGCAGCCGCTCCCCGACCAGCACGTCGGCGGCCTGGCCGCTGCCCGGGCTGCCACTGATCGCCTCGAGGAAAGCCGGCCGCTCTAGTCGGAACAGGTGGAGGTCCGTGGCGGCTCGCACGGTCGCCGTGCGTCCCACGTCCCTGAGGAGCGCGATCTCGCCGAAGCCCTCGCCAGGACCGAGCGCGGCGATGGCCGCGCCGTCATGGATGACCTCCACGCGGCCATCCTCGATCAGGAAGTAGCCGTCGCCCGGCTCGCCCTGTCTGACAACGTCCGTGCCGGCCTTGACGGCTATCCGCACAAGGTCGGCCGCGATCTGCTCGATGACCGTGAGCGACAGCGGGGCGAACATCGGAACGCCGCGCAAGAGCGCGAGTTGCCGGTGCGGCACGACCGCCGCGTCTTCGGCACGGTGGACGGCCCGACGGGCGGCGATAGCCACCAGGGGTAGCAGGACACCCGAGACGATCAGCGCCATCTGGACACCGACCAGGGCCACGAGGATGGGCGCCACGAGCGACCCGAGGCCCACGGTCAGGGCGATGAGGCCTTCCAGGGCCCCGAAGACGCGCGCCCGCAAGCGATTCGGCACATTGCGCTGAAGCAGAGTGAAGGCGGACGCGTCCAGCACGGCATTCGCTGCTCCCACGATGAGCAGGAAGAACACCGCCAGGGTCGGGTCCGGGAGCAACCCCATCAGCGCGATGGGCAGGCCCCAGAACGCCAGCCCGACGACGAGCGGACCCGAGAGTCCCAGACGCAGCAGGTAGGTCAGGCCGATGGCGGCGCCCATCAGGCCGCCCGCTCCGATGGCCGCGTTCAGCAGTCCGACACCGGACTCACCGAGCAGGAGGAGTTCTATGGCGGCTACCACGAGCAGCACCGTCAGGAGGCCGCGCACGAAGGTCTGGGTCGCCACCAATCCCACGAGCAGGCCGGCGTGCGGGTAGTCGTGCAGAGCGGAGAATCCGGCCAGAGCTGAGGCCACTCGACTGGCGCCGGTCGTCGCTGCGACTTCGCGGCCTCGAGCGACATGGAGGCGGACCACGGTCAGGGCCGCCAGGCTGAAGCTGGCTGCCGCTACTCCCATCCCGGCCGCTGGGCCGCTGAGGCTCACCAGGAGCCCGCCGATGGCGGGGCCTGCCAGGACCCCGAGCCCTTCGCCGAAGGTCATCGTGACGTTGCTTGCGACCAGCTCCTCGGGTGAACGCGCGATGGCGGGGAACACGGACAGGGTGGTCGGCCGGTGGAGCGTGGCGCATGCTCCTTCCACGAGCACCAGGGCCAGCAGCACGGGGAGCGGTCCGTTCAGCGCCACCACGATGGCGGCTCCGGCGACGACCATCCCTCTGCTTCCGTGAACCCCGAGCAGCACTCTCGATCGCGGCCAGCGGTCAGCGACACCTGCCAGGAATGGCGCCAGCAACGCGGCGGGGATGGTGCGCGCGACGCTGACCGCGCCAACCGCAGCGACTCCGCCGATGGCATAGGCGAAGACGAGCAGGTTGACCAGGTACATCCACTCGGCGGTGACGGCGAGCAGCCACCCAACGTGTACACGGCGCAGGTCGCGACTTCGCAGGACGTCCGCCAGGAGCGCCGATCTCATGAGCAGGCGGGCCGCCCGAGACGCGAGTCAGCTCGCCTGATTCCCACCCGACGGATGGTAGCGGGCGAATATGCCCCGGCGGGGCAGCGCACCCTAAAGCGCCGACCAGGAGAACAGGAGGGGGGTTGGCGGACCCGACCGGATTCGAACCGGCGATCTCCAGCGTGACAGGCTGGCATGTTGGGCCGCTACACCACGGGTCCGCGCGGACAGGCAGGATAGCAGGCGATCCCCCGGGTGTCTGCGGTCGGGCTGGTCGGGGATCCCGCCCGACACGACGTCCCTGACCTGACGGACGATGTGGGCCGACGGGGCCGACCTGACCGGGCGGGGACGATCTGGGCCAAGGGGGGCGACCTGACCCGACCCGACGGGGGCGAGTTGACCTGACCCGGCCCGACTTGACCGGCCGAGTGACGGCACTATCGTCGAATGGCCGCATTTCTGGACCGAAGGGGCCCCGCATCTGCCCGAGTCGAACTCGATGGCCGCCTGACCGACGGCTGCTGAGCTTGAGAGCGTTCGCGAAGGTGCCGATGCGAGGGTGCCGAGGCCATCCGAGAGGCTCCAGGCGCGCAGCGAGGCCTGTTTGAGTGCTTGGCGACGATAGTGCCGTCAGCGCGCTCGACTTGAGGAGCGATCACGATATCCCGGCCGCGGCCGACGGGGTTCGCTCGGCGGCACGTCGCTCGGCGGCACTTCGCTCGACCGCCGCGTACCGATGGCAAACAGCTTACGGCCGCACCTCGCGGCTCGACCTATACTCGGCGGCCCATGCCAGACCGCCTCATCGACCTGCGCTCCGACACCGTCACCCACCCCTCCGCCGAGATGCGCCGCGCCATGGCTGAGGCAGAGCTGGGCGACGACGTCTTCGGGGACGATCCGACGGTCATCGCGCTGGAGAAGCGCGCCGCCGAGCTGACGGGCAAGGAAGCGGCACTCTTCGTGCCCAGCGGCACGATGGGCAACCTGGTCAGCCAGATGGCGCATGTGCCACGCGGCGGCGAGATCATCACCGAATCCGAGTCGCACATCGTCTATGACGAGGCGGCCGGTCACGCCGTGGTGGTGGGAGCCTCCACCCGCACGCTGCCGGCACGCGACGACGGGACGATGGACCCGCAGGCCATCCGGTCCGCCCTTCGCGACCCCGGCGATCCCCACGAACCCATCACGTCGCTGATCTGCCTCGAGAACACGCACGGGCACTCCATGGGCCAGCCACTCAGCGCGGCCTACACGGCCGAGGTCGCCACGGTCGCGCACGAGCTCGGTGTGCCGCTCCACATCGACGGCGCACGCATCTTCAACGCCGCGGTCGCCCTGGCCACCGCCGTGCGTGAGCTGTTGGCGCCGGCCGACTCGGCCACCTTCTGCCTCTCCAAGGGGCTCGCCTGCCCCATCGGCTCGGTGGTCGTGGGCGGCCGAGACTTCATCTGGCGATCGAGGCGAGCGAGGAAGCTGCTGGGTGGCGGGATGCGCCAGGTGGGCGTGCTCGCGGCGCCTGGCCTCATCGCGCTGCGTGAAGGTCCGACCGGCATGATCGATCGCCTTGCCGACGATCACGCCAATGCGCGGGCACTGGCCGAGGGTCTGGCGGAGCTGCCTGGCATCACTGGCCTGGATCCCCTCCGGGTGCGAACCAACTTCGTGATCTTCCGTGTCGGATCGTTTGGGGACGGGCGGCCCGAGGTCGGAGCACGTGCCGCGTTCCTGGATTCTCTGGCCCGGGACGGCGTGCTGATGGTCGAGTACCCTCACGGCCAGGTGCGCGCCGTGACGCACTACGGCATCGAGTCAGCCGACATCCAGCGGGTCCTCCGATCAGCTGGACGTGCCATCTCGACCGCAACCGCGAACGAAGCGGTTCCCGCCGGCGCCTGACGCCGCCAACCCGCCTCGCCGACCCGCCCATACCGCCGCCCGACACCAAGGAGTCAGCCGTCGTGTCCGACCTGTCCGCCATCCTGCCGCCCCTGCCCACGGACGGGCCGGAGGCGGATCGCCGCCACGAGGAACTCGTGCGCGGCCGATTCGAACGGCAGTTGGACTCATCACCGAACTTCGGCACCTACCTCGGGATCCACTCGGAGGACGGCCGCCTGGCTGACCTTTCGCGCGCTGCCGTGATGCGGGAGCTGGATGCCGAGCGCGCGTTCCTGGACGACATCGGTGCGCTGGATGCCGCCGCCATGTCACCGGGGGGTGCGTTCGAGCGCGACCTTTCCGAGTTCTCGGCCCGGCTGTCCATCTTCGATGCGGAGACGAAGCGCCTGTGGGAGCGACGCGCCAGCGCTACCGATGAGGTAGGCGACGGGCTGTTCCTGCTCTTCGCCCGCCAGTTCGCGCCACTCCCCGAGCGGCTCCGATCGATGGCCAGCCGGCTGGAGGCGGCGCCCGCTGCCATCGAAGCATCCAAGAGTCGCATCGGAGACCGGCCCGTCCGCCTCTGGAACGAGATGGAGCTGGATGCCGCTGGCTCGCTGCCCTCCCTCTTCGACGAGATCGTCAGCGCCGGAAGCGCTGAGTTCGGTGAGGACTCCACGGACCAGCGTCGACTGAAGAGCGCCGCCGATGGCGCCCGGAAGGCCCTCGAGAAGTACTCGGACTGGCTGCGCGAGCTGCTGGGTCGGTCGGTCGATGACTTCGCCCTGGGGTCGGAGGCCTATGACGAGCTGATCTCACTGCGCGCCTTCGATGGCCTGACCACTGATGAGATCCTGGAGATCGGTCAGGAGCAGTTGGCGCTCAACCACGAAGGCCGGCGAGCAGCAGCTCGCGAGGTGGATCCGGATGCCGACGAAGCGGAGGTCCTGGACCGCATCAAGAGCAGCCACCCGGAAACCTTCGAGCAGGCCCTGGAGGCCTACCAGGAGGTCATGTTCCGCGCCCGGGACTTCGTCGCGGAACGAGGCCTGGCGTCCCTGCCCGCCGGTGAGACCCTGTCGGTCATCCCCACGCCCGACTATCTAAGGCGCGTGATGCCCTTCGCGGCCTATTTCCAGCCAGCCAAGTTCGATGCGGATCCGCGCGGTCTGTACATCGTCACGCCGTCGGTGGATGACGACCCGCGGGCGATGCGCGAGCACAACCACGCCTCGATCAGCAACACCAGCATCCATGAGGCTTATCCCGGCCACCACCATCAGCTCTCGGCGGCGATGCGGCACCCGAGCGTGACACGCCTGATGGTCGATGCCCCCGAGTTCGTAGAGGGCTGGGGCATGTACTGCGAGCAGATGATGCGCGAGGAGGGGTTCGACGCGACGCCCCAGCACCGCGTGATCATGTACACCGATGCCATCTGGCGGGCCTGCCGCATCATCCTGGACATCCGCCTGCATCGCGGGGAGATCGGTGTCGACGAGGCCATCGACTTTCTGATCGAGCACACCGGTTTCGAGCGTCCCAATGCCACGGCCGAGGTGCATCGCTACACCTACACGCCGACCTATCAGCTCAGCTACCTGCTGGGCAAGGTCATGCTGCTGCGACTGCGTGACGACGAGAAGCGCCGGCTGGGTGCCGATTTCGAGCTGGGACGCTTCCATGACTCGCTGCTCTACTCGGGCAGCCTGCCCATCAGCTTCCACCGGCGCCTGCTGGCCGGCGAAGGTGGCGGGCCCACGCTCCCTGAGGGCAGATCCTGATCGCGGACTCTCGGCCGAGGCGGCGCGTGGGAGCCACACCCCGATGCAGGTGATCCCCAGCCTGGATCTGCAGGCCGGACGCTCCCGGTTGGTCTTCTGGCCGGGTGCCGCGACCGGGACCGGCACGCCCACTGATCGCCCCGACCGCATCTGCCGGCACTTCGTGGATGCTGGTGCGCCACTCATCCACCTGGTCGATCTGGACGGGGCGCGGCAGGGTCGCCCAGCCAATACTGAGGCCATCCAGGCGGTGGCACGCGCCGTGGCTACGCCACTCCAGTTAGCGGGCGGCGTGGACGGGCCGGAGCAGATCGAGCTGGCCTTCGCGGCCGGCGCGACGCGCGTGGTCATCCCTCTGTGGATAGCGGCCGAATCGAGCGAGGCGCTTGCGGCCTGCGTCCGAGCAGCGGGAGATTGGCTGGCGGTCGGCCTGGACGCCCGACCGGAGCGTCTTGCCGAGTACCCCTGGAAGCGCTTCATGCCGCCGACCCTGGAGGAGCTGGTGGCGGAGCTGGGCACAGCTGGCGTGCGCCGGTTCGTGCTGTCCCACGGCGGCGCGTCACCCGACCTGGAGCAGTTGCGGCGACTCTGCCGTACCGTTGACGGCGAGGTGCTCGTCGCTGGCGGGGTCACTGACCCGAGCGTGCTGCCGCCGCTGCGCGACGCCGGCGTGCACGGCGTGATCCTGGGCGAGGCCATCTTCACCGGCGCCATAGACCTGCGGTCCGCCCTGGAAGCGGCGGCCTGAGAGATCCAGCCAGAGGTCCCACATGATCCGATCGCCACGAACAAGACTGCCCATCCTGGCCATGGCCGGCCTCCTGCTGGCCGCCTGCTCGGCCGGCGTCGGCTCCGATCCGACGGCACCGCCGCCCGGCACGTCGCCGACCGGTCAGGCGACCGGTGCACCGCTGGCTCCGCCGGAGGCGACCCCCCTGGCCCAGCCACCTGCCGACCCTGCCGGCGACGGGACCACTGCCACCATCACGACCGAGCTGGGCGACATCGTCATCCAGCTCTACACCGACTCGGCCCCGGTCGCTACCGCGAACTTCATCAACCTCGCCGAGGCCGGCTACTACGAAGGCGTGATCTTCCACCGGCTGGTGCCAGGCTTCGTGATCCAGGGCGGCGACCCCACGGGCACCGGCAGCGGCGGTCCGGGCTACACCATCCAGGACGAGCCGGTGGTCGGCCAGTACGGCCGCGGCATCGTGGCCATGGCGCGCACGTCCCAGCCGGACTCGCAGGGCTCCCAGTTCTTCATCGTCCTGGACGACGAGGCGGAGGGGGCGCTCGAATCGTTCCGTACATACGTCATCTTCGGCGAAGTGACAGCCGGCATGGACGTGGCGGACGCCATCGCGGCCACCCCCAACGCGGGATCACAGGACGGCAACAGAGCGCTGGAACCCGTGGCCATGGAGGCAGTGACCATCGCTCGGCCCTGATCAAGTCAGGCTGCTGCAACACTTGCGGGCGGAACGTTACGGAATATTAATGGTGCGGACTGCATAACCCCTTGAGCCGGGGCCATCGGTTCCGTTAGACTGCGTCATGTGCTGCTAGTCAGCACGACTGCCCCAGGCACAAGGTCATGGGTAGGTCGGGTTAGGGTAGCCGGTGCAGCCGGCGTGATAGATGCCCTTGTGGCGTGGCAGGCACTGGCGGGGTTCGCCTCGTCGGTCTAGCCGGGACAGTGCAAACGGCCCCGCTTCGGCGGGGCCGTTTCGATTCTGCCGTGCGAAGGCGTCAGGTCCAGGCTACGGTCGATCAGGGCGGACCCTGCTCCTGATCGTAGCTCGCCTTGGAGAACCATGGCGTCCCCGACGCAGGCCATTGGCTGGACATGGACCAACCGAAGCGGTCACCGCTTTCCGCATCATCCAGGATACCGGGACTGCTCTGTGACCAGAGCTGGTTGCCCGAGGCGTTCACGCCCGTCGAGGAACCGTAGATCACGTGGACGGCTCCCTCATCGTCGGCCGCGTTGGTCTCGAACCTGACGCCCACCACAAGATCACTCCATCCATCCCCGTCGAAGTCGGCGGCAGCCAGGGACAAGCCGAACTGGTCGCCCTCCTCCGCTACGTCTCGGATCCCCGGGCTATCCTGGGTCCAGAACTGGTTTCCGGGCGACGAGAGGCCGGCGGGCGAGCCATGGATCACGTTGACACCACCCTGGTCCTGGAACACATCTCCCGGTTCGAGGTCCTCCCGTGGGGCTCCGATGGCGAGGTCGGTGAAGCCGTCGCCATCGAAGTCGCCGGCCGCGAAGGAGTGGCCGAACCTGTCGAAGGGATCGGACTGATCGCGGATGCCGGAGCTGTCCTGGGTCCAGAACTGGTCGCCCGCCGGGGACAGGCCGCCCGGCGAGCCGTAGATGACATTGACGGCACCCTCGTTGCAGATGAAGCAGAAGTCCTGGAACCAAACCCCGACAGCGAGGTCGGCAAAACCGTCGCCGTCGAAGTCGCCGCTCGCAAGGGTCTGGCCGAACTGCTCTCGCAGGTGCGCTTCGTCACGGATGCCTGGGCTGTCCTGGCTCCAGAGCTGGTTGCCGGCTGCGCTGAGCCCGGCGGCCGACCCATGGATGATGTGCACTAGGCCGTCGCGCTGATCGCGGTAATCCTCGTAGGGCGCCGCAACAGCGAGGTCGTCGAAGCCGTCGCCGTCGAAGTCCCCGGACGCCAGGGACGCGCCGAAGAGGTCGCCGGACTCGGCCTGGTCGAGGATGCCGGTGCTGTCCTGGTCCCAGAACTGGTCGCCGGCCGAGGACAGGCCGCTCGGTGACCCGTGGATGACGCTGACGCCTCCCGCGTCCTCCCTCCCCGCGATGTCTTCCTTGGGCATCCCCACCACGAGATCCGCCAAGCCAT
>JALZLQ010000036.1 GCA_030858605.1 Chloroflexota bacterium | reverse complement strand
CTATCGCCTACGGCAGCGTGCCTGTCGTGCAGGACCTCACGTTGACCCTGGTAGCGAACGAGACGGTGGCTTTGCTGGGGCCTTCCGGATCGGGCAAGAGCTCTCTGCTGTACGCCATAGCCGGCTTCCTGCGGCCGCGCTCAGGCTCGATCTCCATCGCGGGCCGTGTCGTGAGTTCCCAGCTGGAGTGGCTGGCGCCGGAACGTCGGTCGATCGGCATGGTCTTCCAGAACTACGCTCTGTGGCCCCACATGACGGCGCTGGAGACGGTGGCCTATCCCCTGCGCCGGAGCGGGTTCGCGGCGGGCGAGGCCAGGCGCCGCGCGCAGGACCTGCTGGAGGCCGTGGGCATCGGCCGCCTGGCAGGCAGACGTCCCGCCGAGCTGTCTGGTGGTGAGCAGCAACGCGTGGGTCTCTGCAGAGCCTTGGCCCGCGATCCGGATCTGTTCCTCTTCGACGAGCCCACGGCCCACCTGGACAGCGCCTTGCGTGCCAACCTGCAGGAGCAGCTGGCCGGCCAGCGGGAGGGATCGCGGGCGGCCGCCCTCTACGCCACGCACGATGTCGCGGAGGCACTCGCCGTGGCTGACCGCGTGGCCCTCCTGCGCGGCGGGAAGATCGTGCAGGTCGGACCGCCAGCGGCGATCTACGAGCGTCCGGTCGATCTGTGGGCAGCGCGACTGACCGGAGATGCGTCCATCGTGGGGGTCGTGGTGCAGAGGTTCGATGGGGCCGCCGCGACCGTCTCAGTGGCCGGCCAGAGCCTCGAGGTGCAGGCAGGCGGCGACGGCGACCGGCCGATGATCGATGCGGGAGCCGGAGCCGGCGCGCTCGTGGAGCGCAAGGCCATCGTCCGTCCGGGCTGGCTCCGCTTCGGTGGGCCGCTGTCCGGGCGGGTGCAGCAGACGTGGTATCGCGGCCCTCACACCGAGTACCGTCTCGACACGCCGGCCGGCGATGTCTCGCTTGCGGAGACTGGCCCGCCGCGATTCGCCGCCGGCGATGTGGTCTCATGGAGAATCGACCGTGTCTGGATACCGGGGGCGGGCGAGTAGGCCCTCGTTACAATCGACGTAGCCAAGCCCGCGAGGCCGCCGCGCCCCAGGAAACCGGCCCGACCCTCACCAAGGAGTCCCAGCCCATGGCACGCCCCCTGGTCACCGTCATCGGCGCCGGAAACGTCGGAGCCACCGCCGCGCAGCGGATCGTCGAGGGGAGCATCGCGGACGTCGTCCTGGTGGACATCGTGGAGGGCCTGCCCCAGGGCAAAGCACTGGATCTGGCCCAGGCCGCGCCGGTGGTCGGTCACGACATGCGCATCACGGGCACCAACGACTACGCCGAGACGGCCGGCTCCGACATCATCGTGGTGACCTCCGGCCTGGCGCGGCAGCCGGGCATGAGTCGCGACGACCTGATGATCAAGAACGCGGGCATCGTGCGCAGCGTGGTGCAGCAGGCAGCCGCACACTCGCCCGGCGCCATCATCATCGTCGTCACCAATCCCCTGGACGCCATGTGCCACGTCGCCCTGGAGGCCAGTGGCTTCGCGCCCGAGCGGGTCATCGGCATGGCCGGCGTGCTCGACTCCGCGCGTTTCCGCAGCTTCGTGGCGCATGAGCTGCGCGTGAGCGTGACCAGCACACACGCCTTCGTGCTGGGTGGCCACGGCGACACGATGGTGCCCCTGCCGCGCTACTCCACGGTGGGCGGCGTGCCCATCACCGAGTTGCTTGAGGCGGAGCGCGTGGAGACGCTCGTGGATCGTACGCGCAACGGCGGCGCGGAGATCGTCGGGCTGCTCAAGACGGGCAGCGCGTTCTACGCGCCCGCCGCAGCCGTGGCCCAGATGGTCGACGCCATCCTTCACGAGCGCCACACGATCCTGCCCTGCGCGGCGTATCTACAAGGCGAGTACGACGTGGACGGGCTCTTCGTTGGTGTGCCCGTCAAGCTGGGGCGTCGGGGGATAGAGGAGATCATCGAGATCGAGCTCACGGACGAGGAGCGCGCCGCCTTCCAGGAGTCCGCCGCATCCGTCCAGGAGCTGGTGGACACGCTGGCACGGATGGCTGGCGAAGCCACCAGCAAGGAGGCGGAACCAGCGCAGGGTGGCTCCGACGACGGTGCCGCGGGTCCGTCGGACGGGGACGCCGAACCGGGCCGCTGAGATGCCCATCATCACCATCTCGCGACAGTTCGGTGCGCTGGGCAAGCCCATCGGCCTTGCCCTGGCGGAGCGGTTCGGAGCCGAGTTCGTCGATCGCAGCATCGTGGCCACCGTGGCTGAACGACTGGGCATCCCCGAATCGGAGGCCGAGGGCTACGACGAGCGCCTACCCTCACTCTGGCAGCGGATCGCGGCGGCGCTGGCCACCAGCGCGCCTGAGATCTCCATGCCGCCCCCGCCCTCGGAGGTGCTGGCCGGCGTTGCCATCCACGAGCGACTTGCGACCATCACCCGGGCCATCATCCTTGAGGCCGCGCAGGGCGGCAACGCGGTGATCGCGGGCCGCGGGGCGGCCTTCATCCTGGAGCGGCGCAGCGGCGTGCTCCACGTACAGCTGCACGCCTCGCTCGACGCCCGCGTTCGCTACCTCGTGTCGCGCGTCGAGGAGATCCCGCTCGATGCCAAACCAGACGAGGGTTCCCTGCGCGAGCTGTGCGAGTCGTTCGATCGTGCGCGCGCCAACTACGTCAAGCGGCTCTTCGGCAGGAACTGGCTCGATTCGACCTGCTATGACCTCGCGCTCGATACCGGACGACTGGGCCTAGCTGCCTCGGTGGACCTCATAGAGTCAGCGGCTCGCCATCTGGATGACCCTGAGGCGGAGGCACAGCCGATCCCGACCACGCCGGCGTGACCGCGGTCGGCACCGGGCCGCCGCCCCCGGAGTCCGGTCTGCGCAAGGGCCTGAGTGCCTTCCGGCACCACAACTTCCGCGTCTTCTGGTTCGGGCAGCTCATCTCGCTCATCGGCACCTGGATGCAGCAGGTGGCGCAGGGTTGGCTCGTCCTCGAGCTGACCAACGACCCCGTGGCACTGGGCCTGGTGGCGGCTGCCCAGTTCCTGCCGGTCATCGTGCTGGGCCTCTTCGCTGGCGTGCTGGCCGACGCTGTCTCCAAGCGCAAGGCCCTCATCGCTACCCAGGTCGCGGCCATGGTGCTTGCCCTGATCCTGGCCGCGCTCGTCTACTTCGGTCGAGTGGAGGTCTGGCACGTCTTCGTGCTGGCCGGCCTGCTGGGTGTCGTGAACGCATTCGATATGCCGGTCCGACAAGCCTTCGTGGTCGAGATGGTCGGACGCGAGGACATCGCCAACGCCGTGGCCTACAACAGCGCCGTCTTCAACGGCACCCGCATCATCGGGCCGGCTGTGGCTGGGTTGCTCATCGCGACCGTGGGCATCGCCGTCTGCTTCTTCATCAACGGTCTGAGCTACGTGGCGGTGATCATCGGCCTGCTGGCGATGCGCCGCAGCGAGCTGCGCCCTGCGCCGCCGTCCATCGTCCAGCGAACCGCCAGATCCGTGATCGACTCCCTGACTGAAGGGCTCAGGTACGTGCGCGACGAGCCCACCGTCCGGCTTTCGCTCACCGTCCTTGGCATAGTGGCCACCGTGGCGCTCAACTTCCAGGTGCTGTTGCCGCTCCTGGCCCGCGATGTGCTGGGTGGTGGGGCAGAGACATTCGGGTTCCTCATGGCGGCGAGCGGGGTGGGTTCGCTCATCAGTTCGCTGTCCATCGCCTTCGGCCAGCGCCCCACCCCACGCTTGTTGCTGGCTGGGGCCGTGGCCATCGGACTGGCCATGATCGGACTGGGAGTGTCGCGCTTGCTGCCGCTCAGCCTGGTGCTGATGCTCGTCACCGGCTGGGGCGTCATCGCCATGGCCGCCACCACCAACACGCTCATCCAGCTGACCACCCCAGATGCACTGCGGGGACGCGTGATGAGCGTCTACACGACCATCTTCGCCGGCTCCGTGCCCATCGGCGGGCTCTTCGCCGGTGGCATGGCGGCTACGGCCGGGGTGCCCGCGGCACTCGCCCTGGGCGGCGCTCTGGCGCTGGTCACCGTGGCCTACGCCATCTGGCGGATGCCCGGTGGCCGGGCGGGCACGTTCCTGCATGACCAGATGCCGGAAACGGACGCGACACGGCGTCCAGCCTCGGCCGGTCCGCGATAGCGCCCTCGCTGGCAACGGTGCGACTCGCCTTCGACCCTCAGATCGATCTGGCGGGCCTGGTCATCCGCTGGCAGGCCATCGCGCTGGCGGCCATCATCCTTGTCGCGCTCGGTGGCTGGTGGCTGTTGCTCCGCCGGGTCCGCCCGCTGCCGTCCCCGGACGACCTCATCTTCGTCCTGCTGGGCATCGTGCCAGGTGCACTGGTGGGCGGGCGGCTGGTGCACGGCATCGTGTTCGTCGAGGCGTACCTCTCGCGGCCCGAGGCCATCCTGGATCTGGCTCAGGGCAGCCTTTCGCTGTCTGGCGCTGTCCTGGGAGGACTCATCTCGGGAGCGTACGTCTGTCGCATCCTGGCTCACCCTGTGAGGGCCTGGATGGACGCGGCAGCCGTCCCACTCCTGCTCGCCATCGGTTTGGGCAAGCTGGCGCTACTGTTGGCCGGAGGCGGCCAGGGGCTTCCCCTGGATGGTCCGTGGGCGATCTCCTTCGGCGGTCCCGGTCCCTGGCTGGCGGCTGATCCGAGTACCCCCGCGCACCCTTCCCAGGTCTATGAGGGGGTCTGGGCGCTCATCGGCGTGGTCGCTCTTCTGGGCTTGTGGAGTCGGCTCACCCTTGGTCCAAGGGGCTGGCTCTTCGGGGCCGCCGTGGGCTGGTGGCTGGCCGGTCGGTCCCTGGCCGCCTTCACCTGGCGCGACGATCCTTGGCTGGCGGGACTGCCCGCTGAGCAGCTCATCGCGATGGGCGGATCGGCGCTCTGTTTGGGACTGTGGATCGCGAGGCGACCGAGTGTCCCGGCCGGATGATGCCATCCGGTGGTACCGGGACCTTGTCAAGTAGTCCATCATCGTGTCTGGATGCCTTACCTTGCCTCGGTCAGCCTGCATCGGCGCATGGCCATCGCCGCCCTCGTCGCCGCATCCCTCGCCGCCTGCACGGCCGCTCCGCCGGTGCCGGGCGATGTCGCGACGCGCTCCCTGCGGAGCCCCACTGGCTCACCGGCTCATTCGCCGATGCCGATCTCCGCGACGAGCGCGCCCAGCGAGTCTCTGCGAGGCGCGCCCCCTGACGGACAGCCCACCTGGGGAGTGGTGGAGGATCCCGACCTGGCTGCCACGGACGGCGAGATGCGCGACGTTGTGATCGGCGGACCGGGACTCGTGGCAGTGGGCGGTACGACCAACGAGACCGAGGCCGGCCGGACTGCCATCTGGACGTCGATCGACGGCAGTCAGTGGGAGATGGTGCCGCTCGAGGGCGCGGCGGCGTCGGGGCGGCTCTTGTCGGTGACGCCAGGAGGGCCTGGGTTCGTGGCCGTCGGAGGAGAATGCTGCCCTGACCGCGCGGCAGTGTGGATCTCCGAGGACGGCCAAACCTGGCAGCGCGTCCAGGATCAGGAGTCGTTCGAGGGCGCGATCATGACCTCCTCCACGCCCTGGGAAGGGGGCCTGGTCGCGGTCGGGTGCGTGGTGGAACTGGAATGTACGGGCACCGCCATCTGGACATCTGGCACCGGCCTGGAGTGGGAACGAGTCACGCTGAGTCAGGATCTCGGAGCTCCGTATCTGGGCGACATCACGTCCGCCGGCGAGGTCCTGGTCGCGGTCGGCACCACGGATCGGGATCAACCCGGACGGCCGGCCATCTTCGTGTCGCTCGACGCTCAGGCGTGGACGCGAGCCGACGTCCCCTCGGTGCCCATCTCCCTGTCATCGGTCACGGCCGGACCTGAAGGCATCGTCGCAGTGGGTACCTCGCTCGACGAGGTAAGCGGGCAGGCGCTGTCCCTGGTGCTGACCTCGCCGGACGGTGCGACCTGGGAGACCGTGAGCAGCGACAAGTTCGCCCGGGCCGTGGCTGAAGACATCGTCGTTGGTGTGGACGGATATGTCGTGTC
>JALZLQ010000033.1 GCA_030858605.1 Chloroflexota bacterium | reverse complement strand
GTAGCGCTGCGCGGCTTCGGCGCGGTTCCGCACGCTGAGCTTGTGCAGCAGGCTGCTGACGTGGCTCTCCACGGTGCGCGGCGAGATCATCAACGCGCCGGCGATGTCGCGGTCCGTGAGCCCCTCGGCGAGCATCCGCAGCACGTCGTTCTCACGCGGGCTGAGACCCTCTATGGCGCCGCCCACGGCCACCCGTCCGCGCCGCGCGGCATCGGCGAAGTGCTTGATGACGCGCGCCGCATGACGGCGAGCCATGGCCAGCTCGCCGCGCTGCGTACCGCGTAACGCGCGGAGCAGCGCCTCAGGGCTCAGGTCCTTGGTGAGATAGCCGGAGGCGCCCTTGGCCACGGCCTCTATCAGGTCGCGCTCATCGTCCGACACTGTGAGCATGACGATGCGCGTATCCGGCAGGCGGGGAGCCAGTTCTTCGACCATACGGATGCCGCTCATGCCCGGCAGGTCGATATCCAGCAGGAGGACGTCGGGCCGCACCGAGAGAGCCAGCTCAAAGGCTGCCTCGGCGGTGGCCGCCTCGCCCACCAGCTCGACGTCGTCAGAGGCGATGGCCTGGCGCACGGCGGAGCGCACCAGCGCGTGGTCGTCGACCAGCATCACGCGCAGCGGGCGGGCGGTGTTCGGTCCCATGGGCAGCGTCACGAGATGACCGGGACGACCGGTGGGGCGCGTTCTTCCAGGGGCAACCGCACGGACACGCTGGTCCCGTCGCTCGGCTCGGAGCTGATGCCCAGGTGTCCACCCATCAGTCGCGCGCGCTCCTCCATCCCTAGTAGGCCAAGGCCCTCGCTGCGAGGCGAATCCATCTCGAATCCGCGCCCATTGTCAGTGACCGTGACGACCAGGGCGTTGCCGTCCGATCCCGCCCTGACGCGCACCATGGTCGCATCAGCGTGCTTTCGAACGTTGGTCAGTGCTTCCTGCACCACGCGCAGCAACTCGGCCTGCTGTCGGGCCGGGATCGAAGCAGGCATCGGATCGGCCACGAACTCGACGCGCAGCGCTGACCGCTCGCCGAAGTCATCGACCGCCTGTCGGATCAGGTCGGCCAGGGGGATGGCCGGGCCAGCTCCGGCACGCATCGTGACCAGCGCCTGACGTGCCTCGACGATGGCCGCATCGATAGCCTGGCCTACCTCCGCCGACAGCGGCCGAGCGTCATCGGGCACCAGCGGTGTGAGCCGGTCATGTTTGAGCTTGGCGAACCAGAGGTGCTGGGCAAGGCCATCGTGGATCTCCCTGGCAAGGCGGCCACGTTCCTCCAGGGCAGCACGCTCGGTTTCGGTCACGCGCAACCGGTCGAGCGCAGCGTAGGCCGCCCGCAGCGCACGCAGGTCGGAGCGGGCCTCGGCATCGATACCCACAAGCAGGGCCATGACGAAGGCCAGGCGGAACACATCGGCGCTGGTCACCAGACCCGAGTAGATGCCCGGAAAGACCGCGAAATGGATTTCCGCGAAGGCAGCGATGAGCAGACCCACGGCCAGCACCCCGTCCGTGACGCGGCCTTCCCGTACGGCGCTGATGCGGTAGCAGAGCGCGGCCACTACCAGGAACGATCCGGTCAGCAGCACCAGCGTGAGGAGCAATGGCGTGACGCCGGGCAGCGGCACGGCCAGCTTTGGATCCACGACCAGCGCCTGGATGCCCACGTCCTCGATGAGCGGCGGCAATTGCCCGCGGATGGGGTACAGGATCAGGCCCATCACCCCCAGGCCGATGGGTGGCAGCAGGATCAGGCGTTTCGCCGCAGACGGCCGAGCATGGACCGAACTCAGGGCGGCGAAACCGCCGAAGACGAACAGCACGGCCGCGATCAACCAGCCTGCGGTCAACAGATAGAGGGGGAACTGTTCTGGGATGCCGAGGGTCAGCCCGAGCCGTCCGTCGTACTTGAGCAGGACGACCATGACCTGCGCGCCAACGATGACCGCCAGCAGGAACATGGCCGCTCCCTGGAAGAGCGTCGATAGGCGGCCACTCTCGCGGTACCGAGCGAAGGAGAGAGCCGCCAGGCCGGCCGTGGCCAGGGCGGTCAGCGCGTTGACCGTCACGTCCAGCGTGCGGTCAACGATCACGATGAGATCCGCATCCACCAGCAGCACGCCGGTCGCCACGACGAGCCCGCCCAGCGTAATGGTGAGATACAGGTCAAGGCGACGGGGTCGGAGCCGATCCCGCTCCCTGAGAACGCGCTCCATCAGCCGATGATACCTATGCCGGTGTCCGGTTCCAAGGTGGCGTGGCCCGGACGTGACGAGAGCCGGACCGACGCCCCAGCGTGGATCCGGCTCCGTCGCGCTCGTCGCCATCCCTGCCGTGAAGGGTCAGCGCCTGAGACTGGAGTTTGCCAGTTGGTCGTCGGGGACAGCCGCGCCGGCCCCGACTGCTGTGCAGTTTGCCTCGCAGTGCTGTCCGGGAACATCCGGAGTCCTACGGAGTGGGGTACGGAGCGTGCTTCGGTACTGACCCGGCCAGGCGGCGCCTCCCGCTCTCGGGCCGCTCTCGGGCCGCTCTCGGGCGGCGCGGCCCGCAACGCGCTAGGGTCAGGCCGTGGCCGTCTCATCGGGTCATGCCCGGAACCGTCCCCCCGCCTGGCTGGTCTGGGCTGCCCTCCTCGTCGTCTACGTCGTTTGGGGATCGACCTATCTGGCCATCGCCCTGGTGGTGGAGTCGATGCCGCCCCTGCTGGCGGCGGGCGCCCGTTTCTCCACGGCGGGCTTGATCCTGGCCGGCGTGCTGGTCATGCGCAGCGGTCCTGCTCGATTGCGGATCAACCGATCGCAGCTGGGCGGCGCTGCATTCGTGGGGGCGGCCCTCCTGATGCTAGGCAACGGCGGGGTCTCCATCGGGGAGCAGACCGTCCCCAGTGGGCTCGCCGCGCTGATCATCGGGGTCGTGCCTCTGGTCGTTCTGGTGCTGCGCCGTCTGGCCGGCGAGACGCTCAGTGTGGCCGGGGTGGGCGGCGTGGTCCTCGGTTTCATCGGCCTGGGTGTCCTGGTCATCCCACGCGGCGTGGACGGGACGACGGACACTGTGGGCATGCTCCTGCTGATCGCTGCGTCGGTCTCCTGGGCCACCGGTTCCTTCTTCAGCCGGCGGCTGTCGCTGCCGCGCGATCCCTTGGTGTCGACCGCCTACCAGCTCCTGCTGGGTGGCCTGTTCTTGCTGCTCGCGGGGCTGTCCATCGGTGAATGGCCGCAGGTCGTGGAGGGTGGCTTCAGCGACGCCTCGGTCTGGGCGCTCATCTACCTCGTGGTCTTCGGCTCGTTGCTGGCCTACACGGCATATACCTGGCTGCTCCAGAACGCGCCCATCTCCAAGGTGGCCACGTACGCCTACGTCAACCCGGTCGTGGCCGTGATGCTGGGTGCCGTCGTGCTCAACGAACAGCTGGACCTGGCGATGGTCGCGGCGGCCGTGATGATCGTCACGTCCGTGGCCTTCATCGCCCGGACCGAATCGCGTCCGGCGGTGCGCGACGTGACCCTCGACAGTGCCCCCGTGCGCGCCAGCCGCCGCTCGACGGGCCTCCTCGATCGAGGGCGAGGACTGGGCGGCTCGCTGCGGCGTCGGGATTGATCAGTCGCTCAGCGAGCCGGGCTTGAGATCCTCCAGCAGCTTGGCCATCTCGCGAGCGTTGGTCGCGCCGTAATTGGCGTAGCAGTTGTTCATGAGCACGTGGGTCTGCTTGGCCTGGCCAGCGGCCTCGCGGATGCGCGGCGCCCACTCCTCCAGTTCCTGGCGGTCGTACAGATAACGGAAGCGCTCCACGACGGGGATGCCCTTGGCCTCCCAGGTCTCCGTCCGTCGACCGTGGAAGCGGATGATGGCCAGCTCGGCTGAGGTGACCGCCGTGATGGGCGGCACGCTGCTCTTGAAACCCTGCGGCCCGTCGACCATCACGAAGGGCAACTGGTTGTCATCCAGGAAGCGCATGGTCCGCTCCAGGTTCTTCTCGTTGAACCATGAGGCGTTGCGCAGCTCGACTGCCACGGCCACGCCCTCCAGCCGCCGCCGTGTCTCCAGGATCTCGTCTCGGCTCTGTGAGATGGGGAAGAACCAGCGCGGGTACTGGAGCAGGATGGATCCGAGCTGGCCTGTCTCCTGCAGCGGCTCGAGGCCGTCGACGAACATCTCGAAGACGGCATCCAGAAGTTCCGGGGGCAGGTCCCGGGCGTAGAGGCGCGGCTTGCCGGTCAGATCGGCGGGCAGTGCCTCGCGTAGCGCCTTGGGCAGGCGTTTCGTCTCCGTGGGCTGTCCCGTCATCAGTGCGTGGGCCTTCACGTCGAAGGTGAAGTCGGGCGGTGTGCGGTCGCGCCAGAGCTCCGCGGTGCGGCGGGCGGGCAGGGCGTAGTAGGTGGCGTCAACCTCGACGAGCGGGAACTGGCTGGCGTAGAACTGAAGCCGCTCCTCGGCCGTGTCTGCCTCGTCCGGATAGAAGACACCCTTGGCGGTCATGGTCGGATCCGTCCAGGAGGCCGTGCCTACGCGGACGCTACCGCCGCTGGGCAGCTCGATGGCTTCACGTCCAGCGTCGCCCAGGTCGGCCGTGCGGCCGGCCGCCTCTGCCGCACCGGGGTCATGGTCACCGCCCGTGGCGAACGGCAGCGGACCCGCCGCCGGACCTGCGGTTCGTCTGGTGGCTGCGTTCTCGGTTCGCGCCGGCACGCGATGAGTGTAAGACGCGATCCTGCCGCGTCGGTCAGGTTAGCCGGGCCTCTACACTCCGACCATGAAGGGCGATCGGGTCGAGATAGTGGTCGACACTGGGAACGGTGTTCAGACGTTCGAGATCGCCGCCACGCGCGCCGGACGCCGGGTGGACATCTCCGTGTCGCGTGGCGTGGTCGAGGTGAGCGAGCTGACTCGCGGTGGAACGCCCATCCGGACGGGCCGCTTCATGGCCACACGGGTCGTGGCCATGGTCGAGCATCCGGCTGCTGAGGATCGCGCCGCGTCCTGAGCGGGCCGGACACAGGACCGCCGCCGAGCGTGTCCCCGGCGGCGGTCGATGAGCGTGATGGCGCGACGTCACGCGCCGCGGCGTCTACCAGGAATCGGTGCCGCCCTGGGGCGACCCGGA
>JALZLQ010000027.1 GCA_030858605.1 Chloroflexota bacterium | reverse complement strand
AAGCGCGCGCTGCGCGCGGTGCGGCGCACTGGCGCAGCTCTCACGATCGACAACGTCGATGACGCGCGGCCAACGCCCACCGGTCGCGCCTCGGACCAGGAGGATGATCCCATGACCACCAAGGTCGGCATCAACGGCTTCGGTCGGATCGGACGCCAGTCGCTCAAGGCACTCATCGAGCGTGCCCCAGGCGTGGAGGTGGTAGCTGTCAACGACCTTGTCGATACGGCCACCAACGCGCTGCTCTTCAAGCACGACTCGACGTACGGTGCCTACGACGGCAGCGTGGAGCACACCGATGACGCGATCATCGTCGACGGTCAGCGCATCCGCGTGCTACAGGAGCGTGACCCGGCGGCCCTGCCCTGGGCCGACCTGGGCGTGGATATCGTCATCGAGTCGACGGGGCTCTTCACCGACGCCAGCAAGGCTCGTGCCCACCTGGACGCCGGTGCGCGCAAGGTCATCATCTCGGCCCCGGCCAAGGGCGAGGACGTGACCATCGTGCTGGGCGTCAACGAAGGGACTTACGACACCGCCTCCCACCACATCATCTCCAACGCCTCGTGCACTACCAACTGCCTGGCCACGACCGCCAAGGTCGTCCACGACCGCTGGACCGTCGTACGCGGCTTGATGAACACCATCCACTCATACACCAACGACCAGCGCATCCTGGACGTGGCGCACTCGGACCCACGCCGGGCCCGCTCGGCGGGGCAGAACATCATTCCCACGACGACGGGCGCCGCAAAGGCCCTCGCCTTGGTCATCCCGGATCTCAAGGGCAAGTTCGACGGCTTCAGCCTACGAGTGCCGACGCCCACCGTGAGTGTGGTCGACTTCACCGCTGAGCTCGAGCGGCCGGCTAGCGTGGAGGAGCTGAATGACGCCTTCCGCGCGGCCGAGGCCGGTCCCATGAAGGGCATCCTGGGTGTCTCGGATGAGCCGCTGGTTTCCATGGACTTCAAGGGCGATGCCCGCTCGTCCATCATCGACGCGGACTCCACCATGTCCATGGGTGGGAACTTCGTGAAGGTCATCGCCTGGTACGACAACGAGTGGGGCTACAGCTGCCGTGTGGCGGACCTGACCGCGTACGTGGCTGAGCGTCTTGACGGTGGCCAGAGCCGCGCGCGCAGCGAAGAGTCAGCCGGCGAGCCGGTTCAGGCCTCGGCCGGCGCCTGAGCGCCGCCCTGATGCAGAAGCTCACCGTCCGTGACGCGGACGTAACCGGCAAGCGCGTCCTGCTGCGCGTCGACTTCAATGTGCCCATCGAGGATGGCAAGGTCAAGGATGACTCGCGCATCCGGGCTGCGATCCCGACCATCCGCCATCTGTTGGAGCAGAACGCGTCGGTCATCCTGATGAGCCACCTGGGCCGTCCCAACGGCAAGGTCGTGGAGTCAGCGCGGCTTCGCCCGGTCGCCGAACGTTTGAGCGGGTTGCTCAGGTTCCGGGTCCCGGTGACGGGCGATGCCCTGGGCATCGGCACCTCAGATGCCATCGGCCGCTTGAAGCCCGGCCAGATGCTGATGCTGGAGAACCTCCGCTTCCATGCCGCGGAAGCGGCCAATGATCCGGGCTTCGCCAAGACACTGGCCGGATATGGCCAGGTCTACGTCAATGACGCCTTCGGCACGGCCCACCGCGCACACGCTTCGACGGTCGGCGTGCCGAGCATCCTGCCGGGCTATGCGGGTCTGCTCATGGAGCGCGAGATGGTCAACCTCTCGAAGCTCGTGGAGACGCCAGCCAAGCCGTTCGCGGCGGTGATCGGTGGCGCCAAGGTCTCCACCAAGCTGGCCGTGCTCGAGAGCCTCATGGCCAAGGTTCATACCTTCCTCATCGGCGGCGGGATGGCCAACACGTTCCTGGTGGCCAAGGGAATGACCGTGGGCAAGAGCCTGCTGGAGAAGGATCGCGTGGAAGAGGCGGCTCGGATCCTGGCCGCCGCGGAGTCCGCGGGAGTGGAGTTCGTCCTCCCTACGGACGTGGTCGTGGCCAAGGAGGTCACGCGCGGGGCAGAACACAAGATCGTGCCGGCCCACAAGATCCCCAACAGCTGGTCCGTGGTCGATATCGGTCCGCAGACGCGAGAGGCGTTCGAAGCGGCCCTGGAGCCGGCCAGGACGATCTTCTGGAACGGGCCGTTGGGAGTCTTCGAGGTGCCCACCTTCGGCGACGGCACCCGTCAGATGGCGCGCTACCTGGCTCGCCGTGCTGAGGCCGGTACGTCAGTCGTGGCCGGCGGGGGAGATTCGGTGGCGGCCATCGAAGAACTCAAGCTGGCACCCAGCTTCACGCACATCTCGACCGGCGGCGGGGCAAGTCTGGAGTTCCTTGAGGGCAAGGAGCTGCCGGGCATCGCCGTGCTGCTGGACCGTCCGGCCCCACCGCCCAAGCCGGCGCGGAAGCGGCCCAGCAGACGCAAGGAGCCGGCCGCGCTGTGACGAGCATCGAGCTCGTCGACGCCCACGAGATCCTTGACTCGCGGGGCAACCCCACCATCGAGGTGGTGGTGGTCCTGGAGTCGGGTGCCACGGGTCGGGCGGCGGTGCCATCGGGAGCCTCGACCGGTGCCCACGAGGCAGTGGAATTGCGCGATGAGGAGCCGTCGCGCTATGGCGGCAAAGGCGTGCGCCGTGCCGTGGTCAACGTGCTGGAGGTGATCGGTCCCGCGCTGATCGACCAGGACGCATCGGACCAGGCGGCCATCGACGAGCTGCTCATCGACCTGGACGGGACGCCAGACAAGGGGCGCCTGGGAGCCAACGCGATACTGGGTGTCTCCCTTGCCTGTGCGCATGCGGCTGCAGCGGCCTATGGCCTGCCCCTCTATCGCTACCTGGGCGGGGCGGCCGCGCGGACGCTGCCGGTGCCCATGTTCAACATCCTCAACGGCGGCAAGCACGCTGCCGACTCCACGGACTTCCAGGAGTTCATGGTGATGCCCGTCGGGGCTCCCTCCTGGAGCGAGGCGCTGCGCGCCGGGGCGGAGGTCTTCGCAGCACTGCGCACCGAGCTGCACGATGCCGGGCACTCCACCGGTCAGGGCGACGAGGGCGGCTTCGCGCCGTCCCTGGCCTCCAACGAGGCAGCCATCGAGGTCGTGCTGAGGGCCATCGAGCAGGCCGGCTACCAGCCCGGCGAGGACATCGTCATCGCCCTCGACCCCGCCGTCACGGAACTGGTCGACCTGGACGCGCCAACCACCAGCGACGGCGAGATGACCTATCGACTGGCCAGGGAGGGTCGCACTTTGGTCACCTCCGAGATGGTCGACTTCTGGGCGGACTGGATCGCGCGCTACCCGATCCTTTCGCTGGAGGACGGCCTGGCCGAGGACGACTGGCTCGGCTGGCGCCTGCTGACCGAGCGTGTGGGCGGCCGCTGTCAACTGGTCGGTGACGATCTCTTCGTGACCAACGTGGAGCGGCTGAGCCGGGGCATAGCGGAGGGGGCTGCCAATGCGGTGCTCATCAAGCTCAACCAGATCGGCACGCTGACCGAGACACTGGACACGGTGAGCCTGGCCCAGCGCAGTGGTTTCGGGGCAGTCATCAGCCACCGCAGCGGCGAGACCGAGGACACCACCATCGCGGACCTCGCCGTGGCCACCGGTGCGGGCCAGATCAAGAGCGGTGCTCCGTCCCGCTCAGAGCGCGTGGCCAAGTACAACCGCCTGTTGCGCATCGAGGCCGAGTTGGACCGCTTCGCGACCTACCCGGGGCGAGCCGCCCTGGTCACCTCGCGGTGAGGGCGCGAGCGGCTTGACGCATCTCACCCCTGAACTCATCGCCGAGCGGCAGGGGAGTGGCCGCTTCCTTGATCGGGGGGCCGTCTTCGCGGGCTGGGTCGGTCTGGGCATGGCACTCGTGATCGCCATCGCCTTCGAGTTGATCGTGGCGATCCAGCCGATCGTCTTCCTCATCGCGTTGCCGGCCGGTGCGCTGATCGGGGCCTATGCCAACGTGCGCTCCGAGCGCTGGCGGCCACCCGGTCGCGTGCTGACCAACTCCGCCTACGCGGGCCTGGTCACGGGCATCGGCCTGGCGGTGCTCTACGTGGCCATCCGCCTGCTCTTCATCTATGCCGACACCGGCTATCGGGTCGAGTCACAGGGTGGGCAGCTCACCTGCGCGCCGGGACCGGCCTGCACCTACGAGCGCTATGTGGCAGCCGGGCGTGGACCGGAACTGGCCGCCAGCGGCGTGACGGACGCGGCGGCATTCGAGGCGTTCGTGCTGGGCGAACACCTTGCCGGCGGCCTGACACTGATCCTGCTCTCCGCGGGCGGCGCGCTTCTTGCTGGCGCCCTGCGCGCCACTCGCACCCCGCCGCGTGCTGTCAGTGCTCGCGGCGCGTCGACGGATGGCTACCCGGTGAGCGACCCCGCCGAAGTCTGAGGCTGGCGGCCAGCTGTCACCGGCGGCCGGTGAGGAGCGCCCCGATCAGCTCTCGGCGCCATCCTTCGATCTGGTGGCACCCGTCTTGGGCTTGGCTGCGCTGGCCTTTGTCGGACCCGACGTGGCGGCCGTCGTTTTCGCCGCACTGGCCTTGGCAGAGGTCTTCTTGGCGGCGGTCGACTTGGCCGCGCTGGCCTTGGCGGCGGTCGTCTTGGTGCCGCTCGCCTTGGCGGGGCTGGACTTCGCAGCCGACTTGGTCGACCCGCTCGCCTCGTTGGCGCTGGCCTTGGTCGCGGCGCTCTTCGACGTGCTGGTCTTGGCCCCTGTCCTGGTGCCCGAAGCCTTGCTGGCGGACGCCCTCGCACGTGTCGTCGAGGCCGTCGTAGCGGCAGGTGCCTTGTCCGCCGTGGCGGCCGTGGCCTGCTCGCGGCTGGACCGGGTCAGTGCCGCACGGGCCTTGCCGGCGGCCGTCTGCTCGCCCTTGGCCTTGACGGCTCGACCGGCCGAGATGCGCGCCTTGGCCTGCTTGGCGGCAGCGGTCTTGCCCGTCTGGCGCTGTGCCTTGGCAGGCGAGGCTAGTGTCTCTCCGCCCAGGGCGGCGTTGATCTTCAGCATCAGCCGGCTCTTGCGTCGGTTCGCCGCGTTGGGGTGGATGGCACCCACTTTGGCAGCCCGGTCCAGAGCCGAGAGTGCCACCAGGAGGGCATCTCGCGTGGGCTCGACCTCGCCTGTCTCGGACGAGAGAAGCGCCTTGGCCACATAGGTCTTGGCTGCCGTGCGGCGCGGCTGGAGTACCGCTCGTCGACTGGCCGCCTGGCGGACGCGCTTGATCGCCTGCGGCGTTCGTGCGCCGGTCCAGGTGCGTGAAGAGTGAGCCAAGTGGGATTCCCTCGGGTGATGGTCAGGCTGGCTGGACGCCGCTAGGGGGCGGGACGCGTGATGTTAGCAGACGCTCCGAGAGGGCGGGGCGGCGCAGTCGCCCGGGCTTGGGGACGGCGTTCGGAACTGACCCTTCGCTATACTCCGGCGGCCCATGGCCACCATTCCCCAGGCGCGCCTGCGCAACTTCTCCATCATCGCGCACGTGGACCATGGGAAGTCTACGCTGGCCGACCGGTTGCTGGAACTGACTCACACCATCGACGCCCGTCAGATGACCAGCCAGGTCCTCGACTCGATGGACCTGGAACGCGAGAAGGGCATCACCATCAAGGCTCGCGCGGTGCGCCTCGAGTATCTCGCAGCCGATGGCCTGACCTACGGCCTGAACCTGATCGACACGCCCGGCCACGTGGACTTCAGCTACGAGGTGAGCCGCTCCCTGCAGGCCTGCGAGGGCGCCCTGCTTGTGGTCGATGCGGCGCAGGGCATCGAGGCCCAGACGCTGGCCAACGTCCACCTGGCCCTGGCCCAGGACCTGGTCATCGTCCCGGTCATCAACAAGATCGACCTGCCCTCCGCCCAGCCGGAGCTGGTGATGGAGGAGCTGGAGAACATCCTGGCCATCCCGCGCGAGGAGGTCATCCTCGTCTCGGCCAAGGAGGGCACCAACATCGAGGCGGTGCTGGAGCAGATCGTGGCGCGCATCCCCCCGCCCAAGGGCGACCCCGACGAACCCCTTCAGGGCCTCATCTTCGATTCCCACTACGACGTATACAAGGGCGTGGTGGCTTATGTCCGGCTGGCCTCCGGCAAGCTTCATGAGCACGAGAACGTGCGTCTGATGGCTTCTGGCGCGGAGGCAGAGATCCTGGAACTGGGCGTCTTTCGACCACAGTTGGTGCCCGTGCCGATGCTCGGGCCGGGTGACGTGGGCTACGTGGCGACCGGCCTCAAGAGCGTGCGGGACTGTCAGGTCGGGGACACCATGACGGCCGCCAAGCGCCCGGCGCCAGAGCCCCTGCCTGGTTACAAGAAGGCCAAGCCGCTCGTCTTCGCGGGCATCTACCCGCTGGCCGGCGAGGATTACGGGGAGCTGCGCGAGGCGCTGGAGAAGCTGCACCTCAACGACGGCTCCATCAGCTACCAGCCCGAATCATCGGTGGCCCTGGGCTTCGGCTTCCGCTGTGGGTTCCTGGGGCTGCTCCACATGGAGATCGTCCAGGAGCGCCTGGAGCGCGAGTTCGCACTCGACCTCATCGCCTCCGCGCCGTCCGTTGAGTACCTCGTGACGCTCCTCAACGGCCGCGGCGACGTGAGCGTGGACAATCCCTCCCGGCTGCCGCCTATCGGCGACATCGAGGTCATCGCCGAGCCGTGGGTGCGCGCCACGGTGGTCACTCCCAGCAGCTACATCGGCACGCTCATCGAGCTTTCCACGGGGCACCGCGGCACGTTCGACAACATGGAGTATCTGGATGCCCAGCGCGTGCTACTCACCTTCCAGCTGCCCCTGGCCGAGATCATCATCGACTTCTACGATCAGCTCAAGAGCCGCAGCCAGGGCTACGCTTCGCTGGATTACGAGTCCATCGGCTATCGTCCGGGAAACTTGGTCCGTTTGGACGTGATGGTCGCCGCGGAGCCCGTCGATGCGCTTTCGCTCATCGTGCACCGCGACCGCGCCCAGACCGAGGGGCGGCTGCTGGTGGAGAAGCTCAAGGAGCTCATCCCCCGCCAGATGTTCGAGGTGCCCATCCAGGCTGCCATCGGCTCCAATGTCATCGCGCGCGAGACGATCCGCGCCATGCGCAAGAACGTCCTGGCCAAGTGCTACGGTGGCGACATCAGTCGCAAACGAAAGCTGCTGGAGAAGCAGAAGGAGGGCAAGCAGCGAATGAAGCGGGTCGGCTCCGTTGAGATCCCCCAGGAAGCGTTCCTGGCGGTGTTGCGTACCGGAGGGACCAGCTGATGGAGGACTCCATCCGCTTCTTGCTGCTCATCGCCTTCGTCGGCCTGCTCCTGCTCCTGCGCTTTGATGCGTCGCGTTTCGGTACGGCTGAGTACGACGACGAGCGCGTCCAGGGCGGGCTGGGCGGCTGGTTCCGACGGTCTGCCTGGTACGTCATGGGTTCCCTGCTGGTGGTGGCCATCTACCTCATCCACCCCTTGCCCATCACGGAATTGCGCCTGGACCTGGGCACGGACCGGCAGGAGGCCATCGGCCTGGGACTGCTATTCGGCGTGGGCGGGACGCTGGTCGCCTTCCTGCTGGCCTGGTATCGCTACCGCCGCTTCCGGCTGCCGCCGGCGCGCCACTACCCCGGTGCGATCATCAACTGCATCGGCACCAGCTTCATAGATGAGGCGCTCTTCCGCGGCATCATCCTGGGCCTGACGCTGGCCTACGACTGGCCGGTCGAGCTGGCCATCGGTTTCCAGGCCGTTCTCTACGGGCTGGCCACGCGCCTGGGAGCACCGGGCCGCAGCCGCTCCATGTTGGCCATCGCCATCGGCATCGGCCTGGTGGCCGGCTTCCTGACCGTGGAGACAGCGGGCATCGGGGCCGCCTTCGTGGGCCACGCCGTGACGCGCTTCGCGATCTTCATGGCCACCGGGCACGCCGGGCAGGTTCGACCGCGCGGCTACGAGCCGGAGGAAGAGCTGGGTCACTCGCTGCCGCCCGACGGCTGGGAGGTCGTGGTAGATCCGGACGTGGCGCCTGACGTGCCGCCCAACCCCGGCCGGCTGCGCCAGGTCCGGCCCGGCTGACGCCCGTTCTGTGCAGGCCCGTCCCCCGGTCGCTCTATACGTACACGTTCCGTTCTGCCTTTCACTGTGCCCCTACTGCGACTTCGTCGTCTACAGCGGTAGGGCCGCGCGAGGTCCCGCCAGTCGGATCGATGCCTTCGTGGAGGCGCTGCTGGTCGAGCTTGAGCTGCGCCCAGATGGGATAGAGGCCCGATTTGGCGCGGCGAGGCCCGCCCTGGCCAGCGTCTACCTGGGCGGAGGCACGCCGTCGCTGCTATCGGCCGCGGTCATCGGCCGCCTCCTGGAGCGGGTCGATCGACGGTTCGGCATCGCCAGCGGCGCGGAGGTGACCATCGAGGCCAACCCCGGCCCTGCCGATCGTGGCGATCTGGCCGGTTTCCGCGCAGCCGGCGTGAACCGGCTGAGCCTGGGCGTCCAGAGCCTCGACCCCGCAGAGCTCAAGCGTCTGGGGCGTCGCCATGACGCGATCGATGTGTCCGAGGCGATGTCCGCGGCCCGCGCGGCAGGCTTCGACGATGTCTCGCTGGACCTGCTCTACGACATCCCCGACCAGACGCCTGCCTCCTGGGCGGCGACGCTGGATGGCGTGCTGGCCCTGGAGCCCGACCACGTCTCGGCCTACGCGCTGACCCTTGACGACCCCGATGCTGAGTCCCTGACCGGACCGACTGGCGACCACCTGCCGGTGCGTGCCGGTGCGCGATCCTGGCGGGGCCGCGCGCGGCGGGAGCAGGACGAGGACCGTGCTGCAGGGCTATACGCGATCGCGCGGACGAGACTGGCGGCGGCTGGCTACGGAGGATACGAGCTGTCCAACTGGGCCCGACCGGGTCATGACTGCCGGCACAACCTGACCTACTGGCAGCGGGAGCCATACGAAGCGGTCGGACCCGGCGCCCATGCCTTCGACGGAGCCTTGGAGCGTCGCTGGAACGCCGCGCGGCTGGATGCGTACCTGACCGCGCTCCTGCCGCGCGACGGTTCGCGCGCCTCGCTCCCGCCAGGTGGCAACGAGACCCTGGATGAGCCGACGGCCCGCGCGGAGTCCGCCATCCTTGGCCTTCGGCTGGCGGTCGGCGTGGACGAGACGCTCCTTGGCGACCCGCTGCTGGGGCCCGGTCTGGACTGGGCCATCGGGGTCGCGCTGGTGGAGCGCGTGGTCGGCCGGCTGCGGCTCTCCGAGTCGGGCCGCCTGCTCAGCAATGAGGTCTTCTCGCGGCTCCTGCCGGACGCCCGCTCCTCCGCCGCCGCTGCCGTCACCACCCAGGAAGCCGCGTGACAGATCCCGACGCGGGCAACACCACCACGGGCGTGCGTAAACCCGCCCGCCTCCGACCCGGCGACACCGTGGCCGTGGTCGCGCCGGCTACACCCTGGGAGAACCGCAGCGAGCTGCTGCGGGCCGTGGCGGGTCTGGAGAAGTGGGGCCTCACGGTCAAGCTGGGCGAGCACATCAACGATCGGCACGGTTACCTGGCGGGTCGTGACGCAGATCGAGCTGCGGACCTCAACGCGGCGTTCGCCGACCAGGAGGTTCGGGCCATCCTTTGCCTCCAAGGCGGTTACGGCTCTTCGCGGCTGATACCGCTGCTGGACCGTGAGGCCATCGCGGCTAACCCCAAGGCGCTCTGCGGCTACTCCGACATCACCTCGCTGCACCTGGCGGTGGCCGCCTGGAGCGACACCATCACCTTCTACTCCAACGGCGCCAGCGGCGTCGGCGCCCACGAAACGACCGACTTCTCGCGTGGGACCTTCCAGCGAGCCCTCTTCAGCGACGAGGTCTACGGGCTTATCCCGGTCAACCCGGATGACCCCTGGGTCCGCACCATCACCGGCGGCAAGGCTCACGGCCGCCTCACCGGCGGCTGCCTGACGCTGGTGCAGGCCACCCTGGGCACGGACATCGAGGTGGAAACGGAGGGGCGGATCCTCTACCTGGAGGATCTGGACATGCACGCCTACACCCTGGACACGGTGCTCACCCACCTGCGCAACGCGGGCAAGCTGGAGGCGGCCGCGGGCATCGTCATCGGTGAGATGAAGAACGTCGGGTGGCGCGAGGACTTCGCCTCGTTCATGCAGGACATGTCAATCGAGGACGTGCTGGAGGAGGTCATCGGGCCGCTGGGCGTGCCCTGCATCTACGGGCTGCCCATCGGTCATGGCAAGCACCACGCCACGGTCCCCCACGGTGCCCAGGCCACGCTCGACGCGGACGCGGGCACGCTCACCGTCACGGAGGTCGTC
>JALZLQ010000020.1 GCA_030858605.1 Chloroflexota bacterium | reverse complement strand
TCTCCGGTGTGCGGTCCTTGCTGCCGGGCCTGCCGAAGTGGACCGCTTCGATGACCCACCGGCCGTCCTCCCGGCGCTTCTCTTCCAACAGGTCCAGGGCTTCGGTTGCGCGCGGATCCCCGATGTGTCCCGACTCGGCGAGCACGCGCAGGCCGGCGAAGAAGTCGTAGTGCCAGTAGGGCGGGTAGTGGAGCTTCATCACCTTCGGGCTGAGCGGCGCACCGGTGCGCTCGCTGAAGCAGACGCGGTGTCGGAGGATGACCTCGGCGGCTCGGTCACTGGCCTCGCTGGCCGGCGCATCCCCGGTCGCTCGCGCGTACGCCCCCAGTCCCCGAAGGGCCGGGAACGTCTCATGGAAACTGGAGTGGCTGGCTTCCTCGCGACGGTCGCAGTTCCAGCCGCCGTCCGGCCACTGCCAGCTGACCAGCCCGTCTGCCATCACCTTCGACCGGGGATCGTCCGCCAGACCGAAGTGGACGGCGACCGCCAGGGCGTTGCCTTCGATCGAGGCGCACCTACGGGCGCGACCGCGGATGATCGGGACGTTCCTGACGTGCGCCCTGCTGGTCAGCCAGAAGAGCGTCGGTTCCATCGCCTCGCGCGCTCCAGGCAGGTCCGTCGGGGCGCCCAGATCCATCAACGACGTCAGCCGCCAGTGCGCCCCTGTCCACTTGACGTAGGGGTGGCGCCTATGCCCCGCGGCGTCATCCCGGCCGGCCAGAAGGGTCCGGACGATGGGTCCGTCCGCGATGCGCCGTCGGGTCTCGACCACCCGGGCCTCCTCCTCCGATGCACCCACCAGCTCGACCAGGGCGCGATACCGCATGAGCGGCTCGTCCGAGTCGAGCAGCCAACCGATCACCGGGCTCAGCACGACCCGATAGTAGGCTTACCATCAACCCCGCTACTACCGGCCGACCACCCACACGCCGCACGGCGACGATCAAGACGGAGGCCCCTGCCCATGCCCGTGACCCTGCTTGCCCTGTACCGCAACCCCGAGGGCGGCGATGAGGCGCTCCAGACGTTCCGACGTCGCTACCACGAGGAGCACCTGCCGCTCATCGCCAGGGTCCCCGGCCTCCGCTCCACCAAGGTGCAGCGCATCGCGCAGGCCTACACGGAGGCCGATCTGGTGATGGTCACCGAGATGAGCTTCGACGACCGTGCCAGCCTTGACGCGGGCATGGCCTCGGATGAGATGCGCACGGCGGGACGGAACCTGCGCGAGATCGCGCCGGGCATGATGACCCTGGTCGTGCTGGAGGCAGACGCTCCACCGGAGGGCCTGTCAGTACCGGTGGCGGATGAGCACGAAGCATGACCGTTCACTACGCGGTCGATAGGGGGCGGGCGACCGTCCGACTGGACCGTCCCGAGGTCCTCAACGCCCTGGACCGACCGACCCTGGAGGCTCTGCGCGATCGCTTCCGGGAGGCCTCCGCCGACCACAATGTGGGTGTGGTCGTCCTGACCGGGACCGGCGAGCGAGCTTTCTGCACGGGCGCCGATCTCGACGAGCAGAAGGCGTTCCTGGAGCGCCCCAACGACTATTGGGACTGGATGAGCCGCTTCATCGATGCCATCGAGGCGGTCAAGGGCTGTTCCAAGCCGGTCGTGGCACGGCTCAACGGCATGGCCGTGGGCGGCGGCAACGAGCTGAATCTGGCCTGCGACCTGGCCGTGGCCGCCGACGATGTCGTTCTTCGGCATGTGGGACCGTCGCGCGGCAGCTTGCCGGCCGGCGGCGCCACGCAATGGATGTCGCTGCTGGTGGGGGACCGTCGCGCCCGCGAGGTGCTGCTGCTCAACCGTCCCATCACGGCGCAGCAGGCACTGGACTGGGGCTGGCTCAACCGCGTAGTGCCACGGACGGAGCTGGACGCCGCGGTGGACGACTACTGCGACGCCCTCCTGGAGAAGATGCCCGAGATCACGCGCGCCACCAAGGTCCAGCTCGACTACTGGAAGGACCTTTCCTGGTCGATGACCATCCGCATGGCACGCGAGTGGCTGACCGTCCACGCCGGGTCGGCGGAGGTGGCCGAGGGACTGGCCTCGTTCGAGGAGAAGCGCCCGGTCGACTACGCGGCGCTGCGCCGCTCGAAGGGGGCGGCGGGATCGAACCCGTCGGAGCCGGGCCGATCGGCCCTCAGTGGCTCGCCCCCGGAGGCCGACGAAGCGCCTGTGACCCAGGAGATCCACGATGCCTGACGACCGCCCTGAAGCAGCGATCTCAGAGCGCGCGCGCATCCGGGTCGATGACCCCGCCTCCGACCCCGTGTCCGGTCAGCGCATCGACGGCGTCGCGCTCCTGACCCTGGACCGCCCGGAGGTCCTCAACGCCATCGACGCGCAGACCATGCTGGAGCTGGTCGAGGCGCTGGAGCGGATTGACACCGACGAGAGCTGCCGCTGCGTCGTGATCACCGGCGCGGGCGAGCGTGCCTTCGCGGCCGGAGCGGACATAAAGGAGATGGCCGAGGCCACGCCGGTCAGCCTCACCGTGGCCAACAGCTTCGCGCGTTGGGAGCGCATCCGACGGGTCCGCGTCCCGATCATCGCCGCGGTGCGCGGCTTCGCGCTGGGCGGCGGCTGCGAGCTGGCCATGGCCTGCGACATGATCGTGGCCGCCGACGACGCGGTGTTCGGCCAGCCTGAGATCCGCATCGGCGTCATACCTGGCGCCGGCGGCACGCAGCGACTCACGCGCGCCCTGGGCAAGGCCAAGGCGATGGAGATCATCCTCACGGGGCGCAACCTCCCGGCGCGAGAGGCTGCTGAGCACGGATTGATCACGCGGCTGACGACCCGAGAGCAAACGCTGCCCGAGGCCCTGCGCCTTGCCGGTGAGATCGCCGCCCTCCCGCCGCTGGCGGTCCGGGCCGCCAAGGAGTCGGTCAACCGAGCCTTCGAGCTCTCACTTGAGGCCGGGCTGGAGTTCGAGCGCCGCAACTTCTTCCTGCTCTTCAGCAGCGAGGACCAGAAGGAGGGCATGCGCGCCTTCGTTGAGAAGCGCCCGCCCGAGTGGAAGGGGCGCTGACCGTGGAAGGGGCACGGCCATGACAGCCATCCGCACCGAGACCAGCGGCGCCATCCTGACCATCACGCTCGACCGTCCGGACGCGCTCAATGCCTTCGACCGTGCCATGAAGGAGGAGTTGCTCGCCGCGTTCAAGGCCGCCGAGCGCGACAGAGCCGTTCGCGTGCTCATCATCACCGGCGCGGGCCGGGCCTTCAACGCGGGGCAGGACCTGAAGGAGCGCGTGGAACCCGGCACGGCGGACCTCATCACCGAGCTGCGCACCCGATACAACCCCTTGATCATGGCCATGCGGCGGCTTGAGAAGCCGATCATCGCAGCCGTCAATGGCGTGGCGGCAGGTGCCGGCTGCTCGCTGGCCCTTGCCTGTGACCTGGTGGTCGCCTCAGAGGATGCGCGCTTCATCCAGGCCTTCAGCCGCGTGGGCCTGGTGCCGGACACCGGTTCCACCTGGTTCCTGCCGCGTCTCATGGGCTACGCGCGAGCCGCCGAGATGACCTTCCTGGCCGAGCCCATGGATGCCGCCACGGCGGAGCGTCTGGGCCTGGTGAACCGAGTCGTCCCCGCCGATCGACTGATGGACGAGGCTCGCTCGATGGCCGAGCGCCTGGCCAAGGCCGCCCCTTTGGCGCTAGCCCTCACGAAGCGCGCCCTCAACCGCTCGCTCGGAGCGGACCTGGCCTCACAGCTCGACTACGAAGCGCAACTCCAGGCCGTGGCCGGTGCCTCCGCCGATCATGCCGAGGGGATCGCCGCTTTCGTCGCCAAGCGCCCGCCCGAGTTCAAGGGCGAGTGACCGCGTGAAGCGAGGCGGCGACCGGCGCATCGTCGGGGTGGTCGGGGCGGGCACGATGGGCGCCGGCATCGCGCAACTGGCGCTCCAGGCTGGTCACGAGGTGCTCCTGAACGACGTGGACGAGGCGGCCATCGAGCGCGGCCGAGAGCGCATCGCCGACGGCCTTGATCGGATGGTGGCCAAAGGGCGGATGGATGTCGACGACGCTGGCGCGGCGCTCGCGGAGCGGCTTCGCGATGCCCGAGGACTGGACACCCTGACCACGGAGGCGGACATCATCATCGAGGCGGCCCTGGAGGATCTCGATCTCAAGAGCATCATCTTTCGGGCGCTCGATTCCGCGGCGCCGGCGAGCACCCTGCTGGCCAGCAACACCAGCGCACTGTCCATCACGGAGATCGCCCAGGCGACCGAGCACCCCGAGCGCGTGCTGGGCCTCCACTTCTTCAATCCGGCACCGGTCATGGCCCTGGTTGAGGTC
>JALZLQ010000009.1 GCA_030858605.1 Chloroflexota bacterium | reverse complement strand
CCAATAGGAACCATGCTCGGCGATGGCGCCGCGTTCATCCGTGGCGCCCAGGGACTTGAGTCGCTCCACCTCGGCGTCCACCAGCCGCTTCTTCTCTTCGAAGGGGGTCCCCGGACCGGGGCTGGCGTTGAGATCGAGGTGCATGCGGTTCTTGGCCGTCTTTCCCTCCGGTACCTTCTGGAAGAAGAGGCGTGGTCCCACGCCAGCGGGATCCTCAGCGGCACTCCTGTCGTTCCAGTGCTCCTCCGGGATGCCCTCGGCTCGTGCCCAGTCCTCCCAGCTGGCGTGCGGTGGGGGAGGGTCCGGGATCACGTATTGGAGCGCCTTCGCCCAGAAACGCGAGAGACCGTCGGGATCGGCGCAATCGAATGTCACCTGGACCTTCGTGATCATCTGATACTCCTGCTGGGGTCGACAGCTAGCAGCCTAGCGAGCGTACCGGTCAGTCCCTGTCAGGTACCGCCCGCGGCTAGCGGCGCAAGTGCGGCTTGAGCCGGCTGACGAGCTGGTCCTTGGGCATGGCACCCACGATGCGGTCGACCGGCTGTCCGCCCTTGAGGACCACCATGGTGGGGATGGAGTAGGCCTGGAATCGCTCCGACGTGCGCCGGTTGTCATCGACATTGACCTTGACCACCTTCAACTTGCCGGCGTACTCGCGCGAGAGCTCTTCCAGGATGGGCCCGACGAAGCGGCACGGACCGCACCACGGCGCCCAGAGATCGACCAGGACCGGAACGGTGGCGTCGGCCTCCATGTCGAAGGTGCTGTCCGACGCGTTCACCAGCCAGGGCAGGGTCTGCTTGCACGTGCCGCAGGCGGGCACACCCTTGGCGCTGGGTCGGATGCGGTTGGTCGCCCCACAAGCGGTGCAGCTCAGCAGCGAGACAGGTCGGGCATCGTCTTGAGGGTCAGGCATGTCCATATCATGCGCCCTGGCGCCGGAGCACCGCCCAGACGCCGTGCCGCGGCTGACGCACCCGTCGGATCTGCCTCAGCGTTCATCAGCGCTCGAAGCTGGCAGCGACGCACCTCCTCAAGGACAGGTCACCTGCGGGGTGCGCGTGTCGTATCGTGCGAGGGTGATCGCCATGGGGTCGCGCAACCACCGCCAAGAGTCACTGGGCATGACCGACGCGCTCCCACAGAGCATAAGCCGGAAGACTCTTGGCGCGTGCGTATCAGATGCGCTTCGGGGGCGACACTTGACGTGCGAAGAGCTCGATCAAGGCATCTCTTGTGCCGTTTCGCCACCCGCCACGGCCCGGGGCGCTGGCTTGCGTTTCCTGCCCGCGCGAATGTCAGGGACCGCACCATGACCGCTGGTTCCCGCCCGGTTCGCGCCCCGCGCGGCACGGAACTCAGTTGCCGCGGCTGGCAGCAGGAAGCTGCGCTGCGGATGCTCATGAACAACCTCGACCCGGATGTCGCGGAGCGGCCCGACGATCTGGTGGTGTACGGGGGCACAGGCCGTGCAGCGCGCTCGTGGAGCGCGTTCGACGCCATCGTGCGAGAACTCAGACGCCTGGCCGACGACGAGACCCTGCTCATTCAGAGTGGCAAGCCGGTGGGCGTCTTTCGCACGCATGCCTGGGCGCCGCGCGTCCTCATCGCCAACAGCAACCTGGTGGGCAAGTGGGCGACCTGGGATGTCTTCCGCGCGCTGGAGCGCCAGGGCCTGACGATGTACGGCCAGATGACGGCCGGCTCCTGGATCTATATCGGCACGCAGGGCATCCTGCAGGGCACCTATGAGACGTTCGCGGAGCTTGCCCGACAGCATTTCGGCGGCACCCTGCGTGGACGCGTGGTGCTCACCGCCGGCCTGGGCGGAATGGGCGGAGCTCAGCCGCTGTCCGTGACCATGAACGAGGGCGTGGCGCTGGTCATCGAGGTAGACCCGCAGCGAGCGCGCCGAAGAGCGGAGATCGGCTATGTCGACCGGGTGACGGAAGCGCCAGAGGAAGCCCTGGTCTGGGCTCGGGCGGCCGCCCGGGCGGGTCGCGCAGAGTCGATCGCCCTGATCGGGAACGCCGCCGAGATCGAGCCGGTATGGGCGGCCACTGGCGAGGGCTTCGACGTCGTCACCGATCAGACGTCGGCGCATGACGCCCTTGGTGGCTACGTGCCCGCCGGGCTCAGCCTCGCCAGCGCCGAGACGCTGCGGAATTCTCAACCGGACGCCTATATCAGCCGCTCGATGGAAGCCATGGCCGACCACGTCCGCGCCATGCTGGACTTCCAGCGAGCGGGCGCGGTCGTCTTCGACTACGGCAACAATCTTCGAGCGCAGGCGAAGGAGGCGGGGGTGGACGACGCCTTCGACTTCCCCGGCTTCGTGCCAGCCTTCGTGCGACCCCTCTTCTGCGAGGGCAAGGGGCCCTTCCGTTGGGTGGCGCTGTCCGGCGACCCGGCGGATATCTACCGCACGGACGAGGCGGTCCTGGGACTCTTTCCTGAGGATGAGGCGCTAGCGCGGTGGATTCGCATGGCCCGCGAGAAGGTGCCCTTCCAGGGACTGCCGGCTCGCATCTGCTGGCTGGGTTACGGCGAGCGGGCCAAGGCGGGCCTCTGTTTCAACGAGTTGGTCCGGTCGGGGCAGGTCAGCGCGCCCATCGTCATCGGCCGTGACCATCTTGATGCAGGTTCCGTGGCCTCACCCAACCGCGAGACGGAGGCCATGCGCGACGGCTCCGACGCCGTCGCGGACTGGCCACTCCTCAACGCGCTGCTCAACACGGCCAGCGGCGCGACGTGGGTGAGCATCCACCACGGTGGCGGCACTGGCATCGGCTACTCGCAGCACGCTGGCATGGTCGTGGTGGCTGACGGCACGGACCTCGCTGCGGAGAAGCTGGAGCGAGTGCTTACCTCGGACCCAGGCACGGGCGTGATGCGCCACGCCGACGCTGGCTACGAGCGAGCCCTGGCCGTCGCCCGGGAGCGCGGCGTCCGCATCCCCACGCTCGATGAAGGGCCGTGAGCCCTAGAGCGGTCACTGACACAGTCCACTGACCGGCTACTCGGGCAGCAGTAGATCGGTGGCGTCCCGCGGCTCTCCGATACCGGCGGTATCGGTACGGATCGCGAACCCGGCGCAGGACAGGCAGCGAGTCGGGACCGGCCGGTGCCCAGGCGCCCGCATACCAGCACTATCGGTATCGGGCTCAATGATGGCCAGCAACGGGCCCAGGACAGGGCCTCGAACCGGCAACGCGAGTCCCGGTCCGCGCGCCGGTACCGATAGAACTGGTGTAGGGGCCGCTTGACCGGTCGCGGAAGCCCCGCTCGAGCACCTCGAGCGTCGCCGGCATGGATCGCCGCAACGGTGGCAGGAGGACGCGGCGCCTCGGCTGACCTATTCCTACCAGATTCGTGGTAACATAACATCCATGCGAACTACCATGGACAAGGCAGGACGTTTGGTCATACCGCTGCCATTGCGTGGGCAGGTGGGCCTCGAAGCCGGTGGCGAGGTGGAGATCGAGGTCGATGGCGCGACCATCCGGGTGGAGCCCGTGGCCGGCCGCGAGTTTGCCGAGGAGAGCGGCCTCCTGGTGATCCCCTCACTCGGGCTCTCCCTGGACGATGCCGCCGTGCGCGAACTGCGCGATGTCGACCAGCGATAGGCAGAGCGGTCCCGAGGTGCTGGTCGATACCAGTGTTGCCATCGCGCTGGTCTTGGTGGATCACGAGGGTCACGCATCGACCATGTCAGCTGTGCAGGGCAGGCGATTGGGCCTCTCGGGACACGCCTGGTTCGAGACATACTCGGTCCTGACGCGTCTCCCGCCCGGCGCTCGCCGGTCGCCGAGTGACGTGCTTCGGCTCCTCGAACACGACTTCCCAGGCACACGCTTCCTGGACAAGCGGACCGCGGGCGCTCTTCGCCTCGATCTCGCACGACTCGGCATCGCCGGGGGAGCCGTGTACGACGCATTGGTCGGTGCCGCCGCTCGCCAGCACGGGATGCTGCTCATGTCCCGGGACCGTCGAGCCATCGGCGTCTACGAAGCACTCGGCATCCAGGTGACCATCATCACGTGAAGGCCACGCGGCCCGCGAGCCTAGCAGCGATCTTGGAACGCCGCCTCACGATGCAGGAAATGTATGCTGCAGCCATCTGAGGCGGACACAGGTCCACATCACCGAGGAACAGGCGCCTCTCGGGATGCTGAGGCGGAGGCTCGAGCTGGGACCGCCTTGGTGACCCGTGTCGGAGACTTCTGACGCTA
>JALZLQ010000300.1 GCA_030858605.1 Chloroflexota bacterium | reverse complement strand
CACACGATCGAACGTGTGACCACATGCGGTATTAGCCACCCTTTCGGGCAGTTATTCCCCACTTCGGGGCAGGTCGCCTACGCGTTACTCAGCCGTCCGCCACTAACGACCAGAGCAAGCCCTGGTCATCCGTTCGACTTGCATGTCTCATGCACGCCGCCAGCGTTTATCCTGAGCCAGGATCAAACTCTCCGATGGTAACGATCGACCTTGCGGCCGGTCGTTTCAAGTTCGGGGTTTGCTCCCGCTCGTAGTTATCCGGATCTCCTGCCACTCTTCAGTTGTTAAGGTGCAGCTGCCAATCCCGCGGTGGGGCCTGGCACAGCAGTGCATTATGCACGACGGCGCCTGACGTGTCAACCGATGGGATCCGCCCCTGACTCTCGTCGAGAGTCACCGCCCGACCAAGGTCGGACGCGGCGGACGCATATCCTAGCCCAACTGGGCGACGGCCGTCAAGAACGGTGCCTACAGCGGGCTCGTCTCCACCAGCAACCAGACGGCGGCCGCGGACAGCCAGCACAGCAGTGCCAGCGAGACGGACCCGGGCTCGCCCAAGACACCCGTGAGCACGACGAAGAGGACGAGCCCCAAGAGGGCCACCAGCAGAGCCTTCGCGAGGCGGATGAACAGCTCGGCGATGAGGTCACTCACCGCGTCGGTCCCAGATCGAGCTCCCTGCGGCCCTGCATGGCGCGTACCAGGGTCACCTCGTCGGCGTACTCCAGGTCGCCGCCCACGGGGATGCCCCTGGCGATCCGAGTGACCGATCCCACGTCTCCAGTCAGGCGCTCAGCGAGGTACATCGCCGTGGCCTCCCCCTCCAGCGTGGGATTGGTGGCGATGACCACCTCTTGGAAGGGCTCCCCCGCCGCGCAACGGTTCGCCGCGACCTCCAGTAGCTCGCGGATGCGCAGCCGGTCAGGCCCGATGCCATCCATCGGCGAGATCGCCCCGTGGAGCACGTGGTATCGGCCCTTGAAGGCGCCGGTGCGCTCCAGCGCCAGCACGTCGAGCGGCTCCTCCACGACGCAGATCCGCGTCTCATCCCGCCCCGGATCAAGGCAGATGGGGCAGCGAGGGCCGGTCGAGATGTTGAAGCAGGCCTCGCAGAACACGACCTCATCACGCACGGCGACGAGTGCCGCCGCCAGAGTGCGGGCTTCGGCATCCGGCGCTCGCAGCAGGTGATAGGTCAGGCGCTGCGCCGTCTTGGGGCCCACCCCCGGCAGGCGCGCGAGTGCCTCGATGAGCCGTGCCACCGGCTCGACCAGGGCGGTCACCGGTCGATCACATCCCCGGCAAGCGGAGACCGCCGGTCACGCGTGCCATCTTCTGTTCCGCGGTCTCGCGTGCGCGACGGAGTGCATCGTTGACGGCGGCCGTGACCAGATCCTGGAGCATCTCAACGTCCTCCGGATCCACCACGCCCGGGTCGATGGTGATGGAGATCAGCTCCTGACGGCCGGTCACCACAGCCGTGACCGCTCCGCCACCGGCCGTGCCCTCGACCTCCAGGGTGCGCAGCTCCTCTTCCACGCGGCCCATCTCGGCCTGCATCTGCTGGGCCATCTTGGCCAGGTTGTTCATGCCCATCGGTCGCTCCCCTTGTTCATCAGCTGATATCTCGAACGTCGGCCAGGTCACCCTCGAAGATGCGGCGAGCCTGCTCCACCAGATCGGCGGCCTCCGGTTCGACGGGCTCGAGCAGCGCGATATTGGTGGCCACGCAGCGTACGCCGACCGACCGGCCCAGGACGTGGCGGAGGCCCTCCTCCAGCGCCGCCTTCTTGCGTTCGGCGATATCGCGCAGGAACATTTGATCCTCGGGGAAGCCGAGAACGACCACGCCGTCACGGACCTCGACGGGCCGGCAGACGGCGATGAGAGGTCGATTGGCGGGGTTTCGGGCGACGAAGGCGACGACCTCTGGCCAACCGCTGCGCAGACGCGCGAGCATCTCGTCCGAATCAGCTCCGCGGGTCGATGCGCTGGCCAAAGCGGGCTGCGCCGTGGACATCGACTCGATGGCAGGCGAGGTCGGTTCGGCCTCGGCGATCGACTCCATGGTCTGGGTCACGAGCGGTGGCTCAGGTTCGGCCGCAGGGGTCGGGCGGGTCTTGGGGGTCGACTTGACCGCTGGGGTCGGGCGGTCCTGGGGAGTCGACCTTGCCTTGGGGAGCGGCTGACGGTGGGTGGCCGGCTCAGGCGCGGTAGTCGGTCGCACTGGCGGATCAGGGCCCTGCCCCTCCGAGGCCGCTGCGAGCAGGGCCAGTTCGAGCTGCCAGCGATAACCACCCAGGCTGCCGCGACTGGCGTCGATGCCGCTCAACCGCCGGGCGGCGCGCGCCAAGCTGGCTGCGCCGCTTCTGTCCGCCACATCGGATAGAGAGATCACAAGGCGGGTGCGAAGTGCCGCCACGACCTGATCGGCGAATGCAGTCAGGTCGCGGCCACCCGCCTCCGTCTCGTCCAGGATGGCCAGGCCGGTCAGGGCATCGCCGGACGCGAGGGCCGTCACGAAGCGCTCCACGGCCCGCCCCTCGGCCATGCCCAGCAGGTCCCTGATGGCGTCCGCTGTCAGCGCCTCATCGCCGCCACCCAGGACCTGGTCGAGCATCGACTCAGCGTCGCGCATGCCGCCTGCCGCGAGGCGTGCGATCAGGTCGATCGCCTCCGGCTCAGCAGCGCGGCCCTCCGCCGCGAGGATCCGGCCAAGCTTGCCGCTGATCTCGTCCACGCTGAGCGGCCTGAAGGTGAAGCGCTGGAGCCGCGAGACGACGGCCGGACGGATCTGGCCAGGGTCGGTCGTGCAGAAGACGAAGAGCACTCCTTCTGGCGGCTCCTCAAGGGTCTTGAGCAGGACGTCCCAGCCCTCCTTGATGCGCTGGACCTCATCGATGATGAAGACCTTGCGGCGCAGATCCGAAGCAGAGGTGTAGACGCGCGGCAGGAGTTCGCGCATGTCATCCACGCGGTTGTTGGAGGCGGCATCCATCTCCACCACGTCCAGGGCACGTCCCTCGCGGATGGCGACGCACGACGCGCAGGCGTCGCAGGGCTCGCCTTCGCGCAGATCGGAGCAGTTCACCGCCTTGGCCAGGATCCGCGCCATGGATGTCTTGCCCGTACCACGCGGGCCCACGAAGAGGAAGCCGTGGCTGAGTCGGTCAAGCCGCACAGCGTTGCGCAGTGTGGTGACCACAGCGGTCTGGCCCACGATCTGGCCGAAGGTCTGGGCGCGCCAGCGTCGGTACAGTGCCAGGTGTGGACCCGCAGGAGTCGTCTCGGTCTCCATCGACCTCAGGATGACGGATAGCGATCAACCAGGGGCCCGCCCCGCGCCGGGACGGCCACCAGTCATGTGCCGTGCACCCTCCGTCGACCGAGACGCTCGTGGGCCCAAGCAAGGCGATCGGCTCGGACCAGGCCGATCCGCGGCACTCGGCGAGCAGCGCTTAACGCTGCTTCCTTCCGGACCTGACGTGGTTCACGCGTCGCCGCTGCGCGGGACCCGGTCCTCAACGTCGATCACCCTGTCGGCATCCGCGGGCGCGGGCCTCGGGAGGGGATTCAGCCCTGCTGGAGCGGATTGCAGGTACAGGGCACCGCTAGTTCCCCGCCTAGCACGGCCCGCGGATGATACCGGTTGAGGTGGTGGGACGGATCCCGCGGGGGAAGTCGGGTCCCGGCGAACTGGCGGAGAGGGCGGGATTCGAACCCGCGATGGGTTGCCCCATACCGCATTTCCAGTGCGGCGCCCTAGGCCTCTAGGCGACCTCTCCG
>JALZLQ010000297.1 GCA_030858605.1 Chloroflexota bacterium | reverse complement strand
AGCCCCCGCCACCCAGGACCTGTCCGAGCACCACACCGGCCAGGATGGAGCCCAGGTTGATGTCCGGCCCGGACGGGGCGGGGCTCGCGACACCGCCGTCACCAGCACCCGCGTCCTGCTGTGCCAGCGCCAGTGCCTCGTCGGCCAGGGCATCCGCGGTGCGCGCGTACTGGGCAGCCTGGGTCAGGTCGGTCGGTCGGAGCGCGCGTGCCTGGTCGAGATAGCGCTGCGCGTCATCCAGTCGATTGCGGGCGCGCCGTCCGAAGGACTGACGCCTTCGATAGCCCTGGATGTAGCCCTCTGCCTGCGCGATGCTGTTCTCGGCGGAGGAGATGGCGTAGTCCACCGACTGAGCGGCCCTTTGCCGCTGCTGGTGATCCTCCCGGATGCCGACCAGGAGCTGGTCCGCAGTGGCATCGATGGCCGTCACCTGGCGCGTGAGCGCGGTGACGTCCGGCTGACCCGCAGCGGCCGCTCGCTGGACTTCGGCGAGTGCCGCTTCAGCTTGCGCCAGCGCCGTCGCTCGCTCGGGAGCCGTACCACCGTCGACGGCGGCGCGAGCCTGAGCAAGATCAGTGCTGACCGCCTGCACCTCGGTCTGGAGCTTAGCCGCCAGGTCCGCCAGTGACGCTGAGGTCTTGTCGATGGCGTCAAGCAGGCCGGCGGCCTCTGCCGTGCGCTCCTGGGCGGCGCGGGCCTCGACCGCTGCCTTGGCGCGATCACCCGCTGACTGGGCGGCGTCCGCCTCCGCCAGGTGCTTGCGGGCGGATGCCAGTCGTTCGGTGGCTGCCTCCGCGTTGCCGGCCACGGACTGCCACGAAGGGCCTGCGTATCGGTGCAGGCCGGCGAGCGCAGCTTCACCTGCGGGAATGCGCGCCTCCGCCGCGTCGATAGTGGCGGGTAGCGCAGCCAGGACCTGAGGCAGGTTCTTCTCCAGATCGCGCAGTCCCTGGATGGCCTTGGCCTGCTCGTCTACGGCAGCCTGAGCGCGTGTCGTGAGCGCGATGATCTCCTGGATCATCTGCCGTCGCTTTTCCGGGGGCTCCGGCTCAGAGTCGTCCAGCTCCTGGCCGATGGCGAAGGCCTTGTGAAGCTCCTCCCGAGCGGTGGCCAGTGACTTGGCCAGGGCGGCCGACTGTGCCGCCCCGAACTGCGCCTCCACGAAGCCCAGCTCCTGCTCCGCGTCGCGGAGCGCATCGTCCGTCCTGATCAGGCCGGCGTTCGCCTCGCGTCCCAGCCGCTCCTGTTCGGTGGCCTCCTGAAACGCGGTCTGGCGCGCCGCGCGCTCGCGCTTCACGCGGCTGAACAGCCACCAGCCGATGCCGACCACTACGAGCACCAGCACGATGGGCAGGATGGGCAACCCGCCACCTGTGCCACCCGATCCAGCGTCCGGGCCGGGTGGCGGGATGGGAGTCGTGGTTGCACCCGGCTGCGGCGTCGCGACCGGGGCGGGGGTGGCAGGTCCCGGCGTGACAGGGGCTGAGATGGCCGGGATGGCCTGCTCCAGGCCCTGTGCCGCGACGACCACGGCCTGCGGGTAGTCACGGGCCTGCAACCCGGCCACGACATCCGCACGGATGGCGTCGGCTTCGTTCTGCGAGACGTCCGCGTTCAGGCCTGGGCCCAGCGCCAGCCAGTCGACCCGGTCATCCACAGCGACCATCAGCAATACGTCGCGCGCCGAGAGTTCGTTCTCGTTGGCCACGTCGATGGCGAAGTCTTCCCCCGACAGCGGCGCCGTTGAGTCCACGAACAGGACATAGAGCTGCGTGCCCGTGGCATCGAAGAGCGACTGCTGGGCCTCTGTGATGCGGTCCAGACCGTCAGACAGTTCGCCAGTCTCATCGACCACGGCGCTGTTCAGGACCGGCACGTGATCGGCCCGCACCGGCACGGCGGCGAAGAGGACCAGGCAAGCGGCGAGCAGGGCTCCGACGCGAGCGCTGGGTCGATGGCGTGCGGTCACAGGACTAGCGTACCGTTAGGGGGCTGCAGACGGCGCGGCGTCGCGGCACCGGATGCCTACTTCTCATTGCAGAGGGCGCCGTGGCGCACGGTTTGGCGCAGCGGCCTACGCTCCCCGGACGATGACCTCCACCGGCTTCGACGACCTCGACCCCGACCCGCTCAGGCAACTTCAGCTCTGGCTGGAGGATGCCGCCCGCACAGGACTGCGTGAGCCGTACGCGATGTCCCTGGCCACGGTCAGTCCGGGTGGGGAGGCACAGGTGCGGGTCGTCCTCCTGCGGGCGCTGGAGGTTCGTGGCCTCACCTTTTACACCAACCGGGAAAGTGAGAAGGGTCGAGCGTTGGCCGCCCACCCGCAGGCCGCGGCCGTGCTGTTCTGGGACCCGCTGGAACGACAAGTACGAGTGACAGGCCCCGTGACCGAGCTGGATCGCGCGGAGTCGGCAGCCTACTTCGCGGGACGCCAGCGAGGGAGCCGGATAGCCGCCTGGGCCTCCGAGCAGAGTCGCCCGATAGCTGACCGTGCCGCGCTGGAGGGCCGTTTCGCGACAGCCACCGCACGCTTCCGGGACGGTGACGTCCCGCTGCCGCCGTTCTGGGGCGGGTACCGCCTCCTCCCGGCACGCTACGAGTTCTGGCAGGGCCGTCCCGACCGACTTCACGACCGCCTCCTCTACTCGCCAGACGGACAGGGCGGTTGGCGCCGCCAGCGGCTCATGCCATGACCGCGGCGTTGCGTGGCAGGTCCGGTGCCGTCCTCGCCCTCGTGTTTGGTGCGCTGGCCATCGCGCTGGCGATGGTCGCCGGGCGCACCGATCTGCTGTCGGTGGTGCTGCAGCCCCCCACGCCGGTCGGCTGGCTGCTGGGTGCTGCGGCGGCGATAGTCGGCGTCGTCCTGCTCCTGCGCAGCGCGGATCAGGTGGGAACGTCCTCCGAACCTGCTGAACTGATCCGCGCCATCCGGATCGCCTTCCTTGCCGTGGCCGCCTTTGGCGCATCGGCCGGCTGGTTCATCGGCTCACCGGTGCCCATAGTGGCGGGGCTGGTCATCGCCGGCGTGGACATGCTGGAAACCACCTTCCTGCTCGTCGTCGCGACGCGTCGCGGTCAGGTCTGACGCAGGACCTTCCCCGGGTTGAGGATGCCCAGCGGGTCCAGGGCGTCCTTGACGGCGCGCATCACGCGCACAGCATCCGGTCCGCGTTGGGCCTCCAGGTAGCCCAGCTTGGCTACGCCCGTGCCGTGCTCGCCGCTGACTGTGCCGCCCAGGCTGAGGGCGGCGGCATAGATGTCGGCGCGGGCTGCATCGATGTGCTGGGCCGCTGCCGGATCATCGCGGTCCATCACGTAGGTCGGGTGCAGGTTGCCGTCACCGGCGTGGCCGAAAACGCCGATGCGCATGCCGTGCTCCACCGACACTCGCTCTATGGCGGCCAGCATCTCCGGCACGCGGCTGCGTGGTACGCCGACATCGTCCATGCGGGCCACGCCGGCTTGCTCAAGGGACCAGTGAGCCTTGCGACGCGCTTCGCGCAGCCAGTCGGCCTCCTGTGCGTCCGCGGCGCGCATCACCGACGTGGCGCCGGCTTGCTGGCAGGCCTTCGTCACCAGGTCAAGCTCGGCCGCTGCCGCGTCTCCACCTACGTCAGATTCGACCATCAGCATCGCGCCCGCTTCGGCATCCAGGCCCAGCCGCAGGGCCGCATCGACGGCACGGATGGTGAAGGCGTCCATGAGCTCAAGGATCACCGGGACGATGCCCATGCGCGTGATCTCTGCGACTGCCTCGCCAGCCTGGCGGACCGTGGTGAAGAAAGCCAGCAGCGTCAGCTTGGGCGCAGCCATCGGCAGGAGCCGCAGTGTCGCCTCGGTGATGATGCCGAGGGTGCCCTCTGACCCGACGAAGAGGTGGGACAGGTCGTAGCCGAGCACGTCCTTGATGTTCTTGCCGCCCGTGCGGATGACGGCTCCGTCGGCCAGCACGACCTCCAGGCCCAGCACCGCCTGGCGCGTGACGCCGTACTTGACGCAGCGCAAGCCGCCGCTGTTCTCGGCCAGGTTGCCGCCGATGGTGCACCACTCGAAGGAGGCCGGATCGGGCGCGTAGAAGAGGCCATGCTCCGCCGCGGCGCGGCCAAGCGCGGCGTTGATCACGCCCGGTTGCACGACGGCGCACAGATTCTCGACGTCGATCTCCAGGATGCTGGCCATTGCCGTCATCACAACGGTCAGGCCACCTTCCACCGCGATGGCGCCCCCCGAGAGGCCGGATCCGGCGCCACGCGGCACGAGCGGCACGCGATGCTCAGCGGCCAGGCGGACGATGGCCTGGACGTCGGCGGTGCAGGTGGGGAATGCGACGCCCAACGGCCGGCCGGGCGTTAGGTAGGGCGTCTCATCGAAGCGGTAGGCTTCTGTATCGGCGTGGTCCGTGAGCAATCGGAGGGCTGGCAGAGCCTCTCGAACCGCGGCTAGGAAGGGCGAACCGACGTCGATCACCATGCGCCGAGGATACGTCCGGCTGCCGCGGGCGTCCTCGTTGTGCTTACGCCGATCCGGATAGCACTACCTCGGCTGGCAATAGCGGAGCGAGACAGCCCGTCGGCGTCGAGAGTCTCCCGTAGTGCTACCCCCGGTGGCAAAGGCGGAGAAGCGCCTGCGGCGTTTGACGGCCTGCACCGCTATCCTTCCGCTGCAGTACCGGCCCAGGGCCACTGCGTGCCCAGACACTGCCCCACCACTCTGAGGACCGGATGAAGGTCGGCGTCGTAAAGGAATCCGCGCCCAGCGAGCGGCGCGTCGCACTGGTCCCGGAACTCGTTGGCAAGCTGTCCGCTGCCGGCCTGGATGTGCTGGTCGAGTCGGGTGCAGGGTCCAGCGCCTGGGCTCCGGACCCCGCATACACCGAAGCGGGAGCCACCATCGTCTCGCGCAACGATCTCTACGCACAGGCGGACCTCATCCTCCGCGTCCAGAAGCCCTCCGCAGATGAGGTCGGTGCCATGCGCGAGGGGCAGGGCGTCATCGGTCTGCTGGGACCTCTGACCGATCCGCAGACCGCCAGGGCTCTGGCCGACAAGGGTGTAACGGCCATCAGCCTGGACATGCTGCCGCGCACGCTCAGCCGCGCCCAGACCATGGACGCGCTCTCATCGCAGGCCAATGTGGGCGGCTACAAGGCGGTCATCGCCGCGGCCGACGCCTACGGTCGCTACTTCCCGCTTCTCACGACCGCTGCCGGCACGGCTCGACCGGCCAACGTGCTCATCCTGGGCATCGGCGTGGCCGGGCTCCAGGCCATCGGCACGGCAAAGCGGCTGGGGGCCGTGGTCAAAGCCTACGACGTGCGCGCTGAAACCAAGGAGCAGGCCCAGTCGCTGGGTGCGCAGTTCCTCGTCCTGAAGTCCGTCGCGGACGCGTCCGGCACGGGCGGCTATGCGCGGGAACTCACGGCTGAGGAGC